>CAZCFU010000085.1:0-6166 GCA_964498005.1 uncultured Oscillospiraceae bacterium
TTGTTGATGACCCGCCGCCCCTCCTGCACCACCTCGGGCATAGAGGCAAAGTTGGAGTCCAAAAGGACTACCTGGGCCACCTGGCAGGCCGCCTCCGAGCCGGAGGCCATGGCGATGCCGCAGTCCGCGTCTTTGAGGGCCAGCACATCGTTCACGCCGTCGCCGGTCATGGCTACCGTATGGCCCGCCCTTTGCAGCGCCTTGACCAGCTTGCGCTTCTGGTCCGGGGTCACCCGGCCAAATACGTTATAATCCCGCACCGCCCGGGCGTAGTCGGCCGGCTCCTTCAGCGTGGCGGCGTCCACGAAGCGATCCGCTCCGGCGATACCCGCCTGGATGGCCACGCTGGACACGGTGGACGGGTTGTCCCCGGAGATCACCTTGACGGTGACCCCCTGCTGGGCAAAGTATTGGAAGGTCTTGGGGGCCTCCTCCCGGATCGGATTGTTGATCACCGCCAGGGCCAAAGGTTCCACCGGGCCGGTAAGCCCCCTATCCATGGTGGCGTTGGCGCATTTGGCCAGCAGCAGCACCCGGCAGCCCTGCTCCTGGTACGGGGTGACCATATGCTCCAAATCGGCATACCGGGCCTTCATAATGAATTCCGGCGCGCCGACAACGTAGGCTCCGTAGGACTTGAACACCACTGCCGACCATTTGTTGGCCGAGGTGAAGGGCACGGTGCTGGCCACCTGCCAGACAGAGGATTTGTTGAACCGCTCCGCCATCGCCCGGGCGGTGTCGTTGTCCGCGTCAATGGCCCGGTAATAGGCGTTGAGTATCTCCTCCACCCGGGACATGGGGCAGCGATCCTCGTCCAGGGGAACCACTTCCCGCACGGTCATTTCCGGCTGGGTGATGGTGCCCGTCTTGTCCACACACAACACGTCCACATGGGCCAGGGTCTCCACGGCGGAAAGCTCATGGACCAGGGTCTCCCGCTTGGCCAGCCGCATGACGGACACCGCCAGCGCCACACTGGTGAGCAGATACAGCCCCTCGGGGATCATGCCGATGAGCGCCGCCACCACAGCGGGGACTGCCTCGGAAAAGGTGTTCTCCTGAAGCATCAGCTCGTTGTAAAACAGAGCCGCGCCGATGGGGATCAGGGCAAAGCCGATGAAGCGGATCAACTTGTCCAGCGACTTCATCATCTCCGAGCGGCCCACCCCCTGGTCGGCCTTGGCCTCCAGGGACAGCCGGGCGGCGTAGCTGGCGGAGCCCACCCGGTCCAGCCGGGCGCGGCACTTGCCGGACACCACAAAACTGCCGCTGAGCAGTTCGTCCCCCACGTTCTTGGTGATGGGGTCGGCCTCGCCGGTGATAAGAGCCTCGTTTACGGTCACCTGCCCGGACATCACCGGGCCGTCGGCGGGGATCTGATCCCCTGCCCCCAGCTCCACAATGTCCTCCCGCACCAGCTTGTGGACGGGGACGGTGCCAAGCTGTCCATCCCGCACCACCTTCACTCGGCTCTCGCTGATGAGGGACAGCTTCTCCAGCGTGGCCCGGGAGCGGAGCTGCTGGATGATGCCGATGACAGAGTTGACCAAGGCAATGGCAAGGAACGTCATATCTTTGAAATCCCCCACCAGCACCAGCAGGGCCGCCAGCACCACAAACACCAGGTTGAAGAAGGTCAGCGTATTCTCCCGGATGATCTGGCGGGTGGATTTGGCGTTGGAGGCCGGAGCCTCGTTGCCCATGCCCCGCTCCAGAAGCTCGGACGCCTGGGCGGTGGTAAGACCCATTTTCGGGTCAGGGAAAACGCGCTCCGGTTCCCGGAGGGCGCGGGCGGCGCGCTCCTCCCGCCGGCGGCGGTCGCTGTCGTCCCGCTGCCGGGAAGGATCGTCGTCCCGCCGCCGTTTGGGGGGCGGGGCCTGTTGGAATTGCGCGGACTGCTGAGCCATATATATCGGCTCCTTTTCTATGTAGATTCTCTTTTATTTTACCACAAAATGGAGCCGGCGTAAACACCGACTCCATTAACGTTTTATAAAAATTGACAATGTTTTTCTCAAATACTCCACCGCACCAGCACCGTGAACCAGCCGTCCTCCCACCGGGCGGCGGCGGTGTGGCCCATGCGCTCCGCCAGCGCCTTGACGATGGCAAGCCCCAGCCCTGTGGACTGCCCGGTGCGCATTTTGTCGGCGGTGTAGAACCGCTCAAATACGTGGGCGGCATCCTCGGCGGTGAGGTCGTCCGCCCGATTGGAGAAGGAGGATATGATGTACCCGCCCTCCCGGTACAGCTTGACGGACAAGGTATCCGAGCCGTGGCGCAGGGCATTGGTGAGCAGGTTGGAGAAGATCCGGGTCACCGCGCCGCTGTCCGCCCACACCGGGGGCAGATGGTCGGCGATCTCCACCTCCATTTCAAGTCCCGCCTCCTCGATCTGTTCGTAGGCCGCGGTCAACTGGTCGGACAGCGCCCGGCCCAGCTCCACCTTCTCCCGCTCCAGCGGCAGCTCGCCCCCTTCGATGCGGGACAGGTCGTAGAATGAGGCGATAAAGGTCTGGAGGGTGCGGGCCCTCCCCTCGATCACCTGGAAATATTCCCGGCGCTTTTCCGGGGGCAGATTCTCTCCCTCCAGAAGCTGCAAATATCCCAGGATGGAGGTCAGCGGCGTGCGCAGGTCATGGGACACGTTGGCGATCTGTTGGCGCAGCTCCTGCTCCTTCCTTCGGTAGTCCGCCTTTTCGGATTGGCGCAGCTCCAGCAGCTCGTTAAGGCAGGCCAGCAGCTCCTCCGCCCCCGCGCTGGGGCACGGCAGAGCCAGCCGGACAGTGGTCTCATTGGCCATCTGCGCCCTCATGCGCTGGGCGGCCTGATGAAGCCCCTGTTCCAGAGAATGCCGCCGCATCCACTGGAGAATGATCACCAGCAGCAGAAAAATAATGATGGCGGTTTTCATAAGGCGCACCCCTCCCGTCAGATGCAGCGGAACATGATGAGCAGCAGCAGAACGAGCAAACCGGCCAGAAGGGCTTTTGTCCAGCCCGGGGAGCGCTCCCCCCGGCCCAGCCAGAGGCACAGCAGCAGCACCAGGATGGGGCCGAAAATCCCCAGCGGGCCCATCGCAATCAATCGCATCAACTGTTCCATCCGAATGTCAGCATATACAGGAGCACAAGGAACACGACGAACGCGGTTTTCATGGGACACCTCTCTCACGACCATCAGCCGGGCCCTGGGGCCCGGCTGAACGCGGTCTTACTTTTTCTCGTAATGTTTGGCGGTAATGGTACAAAGAATGACCGCCCCAATGGATATCCACAATGCCAGCGGCATACGCTTTGCTCCTTTCTCCTTACCATTCCTGTGTTTCATTTGATCTCCTTTCGATTGAAGCCATACAAACCGACAGCGGTACACGCGGCCAGCCAGAACGCCCCCACCAGCCACGCTCGGCCCATGTAATTCCAATCGCCTACTGTAGATTTGGCGGTCTCCAGCATGGGCCGGGGGAGATACGCGCAGATTTTGGACAGAATATCCCACACCGCGCCCCCAGCGAGCGCGCCAATCACCTGCAAAATGCTCTCCAGCATCAAAATGATGCCCACGTAGGCAAAGGACGCGGCCATATCGCCGTTAATCAGGAACTGGCACATACAGGCCGCCGCCTGTCCCGCGATCCACAGGGGCAGGCCCGCCGCCAGGAACCAGCCCACGATAGCGAGGGCTTCCGAGGCGGAATAAAACGCCGCACCGGACTCAAGGGGCAGGACGATAGCGCACGCGCCGAGAAAGAAGCCCATCATAACCACCAGATACAAAATGGACAGCAGAGTCTGGGCGATGAACTTGCCCAGGTAGATGCGGGTACGGCTCAGTCCGAAGGAAACCTCATTTTTCAGCGTGGAGTTCTTGTACTGCCCCGCGAACACGATATCCGCGGTGAGCAGGCAGATGCAGAAGCCAACAGTCCCCATCTCCACCACCAGGGTGATAGCTCCGCCAAAGGGGGTGGCATAGGAGTGGGCATTGTGGAAGGCATACATTGCTACCAGCAGCCCCTCCAGCGCCAGAAAGACCGCCAGGGCGATGTAGGTGTACTTGCGGCGCACCAGCTTGTAGAACTCGGCACGGATGTAGTTAAACATTGCGCCCACCCCCAATCAGGTTCAGGAAATAGGCTTCCAGATCCGCACCCTTCTGCTCCATGGCCAGCAGAGCCACCCCGTTCTGGGCCAGGGCGTAGGACGCCCGCTTGGGATCGTCCAGGCAGTCATAAAGCTGAACCACGTTGCCGGGAAGCACCTCGAACTTATCCGTGCCCAACTGGGTCTGGAGGACGGCGGCGGCCTTGGCCGCGTCGTCCACCTCCAGCCGCAGGCAGGTGCGGCATTTGTCGTGGAGGGCTTCAGCGGAAATTTCCTCAATGATCTTTCCCTGCTCCATAAAGCCGTACCGGGTTGCGATGCTGGACAGCTCGGACAGGATGTGGCTGGAGATCAGGATCGTGGTCTGCCGCTCCTGGTTGAGCCGGCGCAGGATCTGCCGGAACTCCGCCACGCCCTCCGGGTCGAGGCCATTGATGGGCTCATCCAGGATGAGGAAGTCCGGGTGGTTCATCAGGGCCAGCGCCAGCCCCAGCCGCTGTTTCATACCCAGGGAGAATGCCTTGAATTTCTTCTTTCCCGTGTTGCTCAGATCCACCAGCTCCAGCATCTCGTCCACCACGTCCTTGCCAGGAATGCCCCGCTGAAGCCGGTAGTATTCCAGGTTTTCACGGGCAGTGAGGAAGGGCGAAAAGGAGGGGATCTCGATCATGGCCCCGGTGCGCTCACGCTGGGGGCGCATATTCTTGCCCAACGCGCCGAACAACTCCATTTCCCCGCCGGTGGGCTGGGATTGGCCGCTGATCATGCGCATGATGGTGGTCTTCCCTGCCCCGTTGCGGCCCACCAGACCGTAGATGTCCCCCCGGCGCACCAGCATATTCACGCCGTCCAGGGCCTGGCAGGAGCCATAGGCTTTCCGAAGGCCGTAGGTCGCCATTACCGCTGTGTTTTCCGTCATAGCGTTTCCGCCTTTCTGTTTGAACTGACCATATCATACCGCCGAAAGGCCAAAACTCCTGAAAGGAAAGGTTAAGAAAGGTTAAACTTAAATCCGATGCCCCACACGGTCTTGATGTAGCTGCGCTCCGGGTCGATCTTGCCCAGCTTGGAGCGGAGATTGCTCACATGGACATTCACCGTGTTGTCGTCGCCGATAAAGTCCTCCCCCCACACGGTCTCGTAGATCTGGGCCCGGGAAAAGGCCCGGCGGGGATTCTCCATCAGCAGGGCCAGGATATCGAACTCCCGGCCGGTCAGGGACAGCTCCTCCCCGTTCACGGTTACAGTGTGGCTGTCCTTATCCAGCATGAGGGGGCCGGCGGACAGCACATCCGCCTTGGGCGTCCCGAACTGGCGGCTGCGGCGCAGCTGCGCCTCTACCCTGGCCAGTACCTCGGCGTTGTCAAAGGGCTTGGGGATAAAATCGTCCGCCCCCAGCTTGAGCACGTTCACCCGGTCGTTTACCCCCACCTTGGCGGAGGCCACGATGATGGGCATGGTCTTGCCCCGGCGGATGCGGGCGATCAGCTCCTCCCCTGTCACCCCGGGGAGCATCAGATCCAGCAGGATAAGGTCGTAATCGTATTTCTCCGCCCACAGCAGGGCTTCGCTGCCGGAGAAGGCGGCGCGGCAGGTATAGCCCGCCCCCTCCAGGATGGTGCACAGCAGGCGATTGATGTCCACGTCGTCTTCCACGACGAGAATGTTGGCGGTTTCCATGGTCGTTCCCCCCATTTTGTTGCTCAGCGACCAGTATAACATATTGCCCCCGGCGTTTCCATACGCCGGGGGCAGACTTTAGGAATTTTTAAGCTTTAGCCGGAAATAGCGTCACGCTCGGATTGGCCGCGCGGCTATCCTCACGCTTGGATGGTGGGGGCCTGATTGCTGAACTTCTGCTCGGCCTGGGCGATCTGCTGGGGCTGCGCCTGCTCCACCTTGTACCAGCCCTTCTGCTTGGCCGTCTCAAAGAGCTGGGTCTGGGTCTTGTGGCCCTGGGTGAGCAGATTGACAAAGGTATCCCGCAGCTGCACGTTGGTACACTCGGAGGCGAACAGGTTGTAGTTGGTGCTCATCTTCTTCTCGGTGAGCAGCAG
>CAZCFU010000086.1:0-6118 GCA_964498005.1 uncultured Oscillospiraceae bacterium
GGGCGGTGTGACAGGCGGTGAGCCACCGCTTTATCCCGCTGTAAAATCGAACCTCTGAACTGCCCTAAAAACCGGGCACAAAAGTGATGGGCGGGCGGTTCAAATCCTCGCTTGGAGTGGGTCAAAAACCCATTCCGCGAACACGGGGTCACACAGGCTCGACACCGCGTTTCATCCATTTGGTGGGGCACGGATGCCACCCGGCCTGCAGGATGGGCACAAACGGCCACACAACGCGAAACAGGGGCCTTCACGGATTTGGACTGCTCGTAACAGAGAAAAAGGTGGGCTTCTGGCCCTCAATAACCACTGAATTTCCCTCGTTCTGCTCAACTAATTCAGCCCCTCACGCCGGCACTTGTCCTGCGGCGGAGGGTTTTCTTTGTTCTCCTTCGTCTTGTTCATGTATTTCCCCTCCATCTCCTGGGGTGGGGTGCCCCCGGGAGATGGGGAGCGGCGGTGCGTCCAAAATGAAATACGTGTTGCTCGTCTGACGCACACTGCCGTTAGGTCGATTCTGGTATCGTTTGACCCGCCGAATGAATCCCCGCTCTTCCAGCACACTGATGGCCCCCCGTGCTGCGTTTTGAGAGCACCCACAGCTCGCCGCGATGGTTTTCATAGACGGCCAGCAGTTCCCCTTTTGCCCTGCACTGCTCACCAGAAAGCTGTACACTGTGAACTGGATCGGCGTCAGGTGATAACAGAATCGTGCGTTGCTGAGTTTGAAAAACCGTTCTCCTAAAATGCTCATTGCATCCTCCTTCTAATGTGCTGAGAGGACTGCCCCTCATCTACCATAAGCTTCTTTTTCCGATATCTCCTCCCAACGGCTGGCAGATTCCCATTGTTCTTTGCCAGCTAAAATTTTGCTCCCTACTATTAAGCCGAATTCGTGAGGGGGTTGAGAACCTTTCCTGAAGAATTTTTGCACCCCAATTATCTAACTGGTCAAAACCAAGGGAAGTCATCAAGCGGTGGCCTATGTTGTTTTGCTCCGGGGCAGCTCCTGGATGTAGCCTTGGTCGATCATGCGATAGAGGGAAGCAAATCAGCACAGCGTGCTTTAGTTGATTTGGCAGGAATCCTTTAGCTTGTTATCGATTTACATTGACAAAGTATTTTCTGCGGTATATGATAAAAGTAAATTTGAGGATCCACGTGATCACTGAATAGCCCGTTTTGGGGCGTTATTGGTATATTGGGGGAGTTGGAGCCAAAAATGAAAACGAATATATTCTTACATTCAACACGGAGACAGCCGATCCGCATAGTTCTGCTCCTGCTCATAACCGCGCTGATGGTTTTTGCGTTTACGGCGCGGGCGGCAGAATATCTGTTGGTGAAGCAGGAAACGGAGCGCCTGGGCAGCTACTACCACGCGATTGGGCAGTTGTCACGTGTCGACCAGGATTATGGAACGTCAGCGGACGAGGCAATATCGCTTCTGGAAAACGACCCCCGCGTGGCGTTTGTAGACAAGCCCCGGTATCTTTCCGCTGTGATGCAGGACATTTATAATGCGGATACGGGCGGCTCAACGAGGTTTGCTGTCGGCAACACAAAAAATCTGGACTTTTACTTTACAGCTATCTTCAGAGGTGTTTCCGAGACGGCATACGGTGATGTGCTTTTCGCCTTTGAGCCGGAGGAGTTGTTGAGCGGCTACCCGCAGTTTATGGCGGATGGGCGCAGTGTCCTTCTGGTCGTTTCGCAGGATGACGGGATAGACACTGTCGGCCTGGTAAAGTCAATGGAAAGTGGGGAACGCTATCTTGTCCGAGGGCGTTTTGGACGCTTCGATCTGGCGGGTGTACCAATAAGATTCTACGCGATCCCGCTTGCCGAAAACGCCCCCCTGTTTTACCATATCGCGGCGGGTGAGGAATTGGATTGGAGCGATCCCGCCCTTTCCGGCGCGGCGGAAGAGATGCGGCAGTGCCGGGACGAACAGAGCGCTTTAATGGCCGTTACCACCGGGGATATGTCCGCTATGCCCATGGTCTACTCGGATGACCACCTCTACTTAACGGATGGCCGATGGCTGGACAGTACGGACCAGGCCGCGCACAACAAGGTGTGCGTCATCAACGATGCTTTTGCGCAGCTGCGCGGGCTGAAGGTCGGCGACACGATTACGCTGACATTCCGCAATGTGTTGACTTCCTATGGCTACATAGTCTATCCGGCAGATGGGGATATCCCCGATTATGAAACTGTCTTGGATACCTTTGAAATCGTGGGCATCTACGACTATCTGGATGCCGATATGCAGCGTCGCACATTTTACAGGAATTACGCCTATTTTGTGGATTCCGCTGTGCCCGCCGCATTTGACGCGTTCGAGGATGTGCGCACGACAGGCGATCTTTCCTTTGTGCTTACCTCTCCGGCGCTGGAAGCGGAGTTTCTCGCACAGACGCAGGAGCGGCTGTCCGCACTGGGACTGCGGGCGGAATTCCTGGAAAACGGTTGGGAGGATTTCCAGGCGGCGGTACAGCCCATGCTTCACGCGTCGCTGTATAACCTGATTATTTTTACCATTATCCTGCCGACAGCGCTTTGTGTGGTGGCGTTCTTCTATTTCCGGGCACGGCGCCGGGACATAGCGATCGCCCGGGCGTTAGGCGTCCCCGCGGGCGTTTGTATGCGCCAGGGCGCGCTGCCTCTGGTGCTGATCGGTCTGGCAGGAACGGTGTGCGGCGCTGTACCCGGCTGGCGGTACACGCTGAACCACGGGGCGGATACATTGGCTTCCCTCAGCGCTTACGGCGGGGACACCGCTGAAATCTCCCTGCCCTACGGCTGGCTTGCCACGATTTTTGGCGGCATCATCCTGCTGGTGCTCCTTCTGGCGCTGGGCGGGATGGCGTACCTGTCCCACAGGCCGACGCTGGAGCTGCTGCAAGGCGGCGTACAGGCAAAGCAGAAAGAGAAAAAGGCGGCAGCGCAGGCTTCGCCGGATATGGGGCAGGAAACGGCAGAGGCGCAGGTATCCGCTGCCGCCTGGGCCCAGCCCCTGCCCGCTGTGACGACGGCAGAGCGCTCCTTCAGCATCGCCCATACGCTGCGGTTTGTGGGCTGTCATATCCGCCGCTCTAAAGCAAAGGGTTTATTGGTGTTTTTGCTGGCGGCGCTGTTTACAGCGGGGTTAGCGGCCATACAGGTATCCATTTTAAACAGCACGGCAAAAGTGGAGGAACTGTATCAAACGGTCAGCGTGAGCTTAGAGCTTGTGAAGCGTAATACCTCAACTGATTTTGACGGCGGCTTCATCCCGCAATCCACCATTGACCAGATTGCGGATACCGGGTTTATTTCAGATTTCTATGGAGAGGCGGAATACGGTGTCCTGGGTATAACAAGATGGGAGGATTTCCACGCCGCCTTAGGCAGCGCTCCGGCGGGTTCGCCGGCGTCCGCTTCACAATTGGAGCCGAAGGCGTTATACAGCCTGCACTCTTTCAGCGATCTTGACGTTTTCCTTTCCGGCAACGGTTCCGGCGTCGATATCCTGTACCACGAAGGCTGGGACGAGAGTATGTTCTCACCACGGGATTGGGGGACCTATCAAGAGGCCCGCGACTGGAAATCGGTGCTTCCCGTGCTGCTCCCGCAGGAGATATACGAAGTATACCGGATCGCCCCCGGGGAACGTATTGTCATGAAAATGACCAATGGGCTTGATCTGATTATGGAGGTAGCCGGTATGTACACCGGCAGAGTATCCGGCGGCAAGATCCCCGCTATTCTGACCCCGGCGGGTGTTATGGATGCTATAACGTCCGGTTCCCCTTATTACAGCACGGCCCGTTTCAGCGTTGACCCAGCCGGAAACCGGGAGTTGGATACCTTCCGCGCCGCGTTGGATGAAATAGTCAACGCGAACAGGGCGGGCCTTATACCCCTGCGCGCATTGCTGTGGGACGAGGATCTGCGCAACGCGATAGAGCCGCTGGAAAACAGCATCCAGCTCATGGAAGTGCTGTATCCTGTGGCGTTGGCATTGAGCCTGTTAGCGGCGGCGGGGGTGTCGGCGCTGCTGATACTCACCGAAGCGCGCGAAGCGGCTATTATGCGTGTATTGGGCACCACAAAATTGAGAAGCCGCATCATGCTTGTGCTGCAAATCGTGTTTGTGGTGGTGACGGGGCTGCTGATCGGGCTTACGGCGGCTTTGGCGTGGTCGAGCGTTGCGGGGCTGGCATTGGCGATTTTCGATATGTCGGCACTGCGCGCGGCGGCGTATCTGATTTGTGCCGTTACGGGTTCCACGGCGGGGGCCGTCATTGTAACGAACCGCCCGCCGCTGGAACTGCTGCAAGTGAAGGAATAGCAAAAACAGGAGGGAAAAATCGTGAGTGAACTGAAAGTGGAGAATGTAAGCTATCGTTACAAAAATTCCTCCCGCAAAGCCCTGACCGGAGTATCCTGTGCGTTTCAGGCGGGTACTGTCACAGCCGTGGTAGGGCCTTCCGGCAGCGGCAAAACCACGCTCCTTTCCATTTTGGCAGGGCTGGACCGGCCGGAGGAGGGAAAAGTGCTTCTCAACGGTCAGGACCTTGCCGGGAAGGATCTGGATGCCTACCGGCGGGAAGACGTATCGGTGATTTTTCAGGCGTTTCAGCTTTTTCCTCTGTTGACGGTGATAGAGAATGTGTGCTATCCCATGGAGCTGAACGGGGTCGCAAAAGCCGAGGCTAAAAACCGGGCGAGAGGCTTGCTGGCGAGGATGGGCATCAGCGAGGAGAAGTGGAAGCGTTATCCGACCAACCTGTCCGGGGGCGAGCAGCAGCGGGTGGCGATCGCCCGTTCCCTGTCTACAGGCGCGGGTATCCTGTTGGCGGATGAGCCCACCGGGAATTTAGACAGCCGGAATACCACAAACGTTATGGAGATTTTGAGCCGTTTGGCGCATGAGGAAGGATACTGTGTTATTATCGTCACGCATGACCCCGCCATTGCGGACGCGTCCGATTCAGTTTACCGAATGACGGATGGCGTGCTGGCGAAAGTGGGCTAACTTTGCAGAAGCAATGAAAAGACGTATATTGCCATAAATCTTTTCACTCATGCCATTTTCTCCAATCATTAGATGCAATGATTGGAGAGGAAACCTTGACTGCATTGGGAATAGAGCCATATGTGCTGTTTAAGTTTACCCCAGAGGAGTAATTGTATAATATCCATGCCGTTAGACGGGGTTTGTATGTGTTCTGTTTCGTATTGTTCTATTACCCCTCCATTTGGCGAGGTGGGCCTCCTCCACTGAATGGAGAGCGGATTTTCTTCAAACTGAAAACAGGCACTGGCAGACAAACTGGCTGTCCAAATTCATTCAGCAATCCGGGAACATTATATCCGGGATTTTGGCGCGGTTCCTTTCACCATCGATGACCTGGCCTATATTGCCTACTTCCGCCAAACCTGCAAACGCTATAATATTGATTTTGCTTCCGCCGATCAGGATGAGCGAGATTTCGTGGTGCGTATGGCAGAGAAAGATTTTTGCAGAAACGGACTTGACCCATACCGCGACCCATACGCCGAAACGAGCGGACGGAAACAATGGACGGGGTTGTTCCAAAGAGCAACCCCGTCCGGGCAAAACAGTGCCAAACGGACACAAAAGCACCGATTTTATTTTCATCCGAATCTTCACACGCAAGAGGTCACAGATTCGAGTTCTGTAGTCTCTACCAGAAAACGCCTGATTTCGTAAGAAATCGGGCGTTTTTGTTACTTTTTTGCTCAAAATCCGTATGGGTCAAAATCTGGGGCAGTTCAAGACCCAGGCCGTGACCCATACGCCGATAGGACGTAATGGAGCGGACAGCATGGGGAGGCATTTCACGGCTCTCCTATGAGGAAAACCGTACCGAGTTTTGCGTTGTGCCGGAGACGTGGAAGGTCCGGCAAAGGCTGGTACCGTTGCGGGAAGATTTCAATTGTTCTATCTTCGTTTTGTTCTATTACCCCACCAGCTGGTGAAGAGGGGGCCCTCCAGCAGCTGGTGGGCGGAGCGCAATGAAGTAGGCAGAAGCGGTCAGGGATTCCCGAGGCGCTCCTGCCTTTTTATTGCTTTCTTTGCCTATGCAATTTGCCGTGCGATAAAATT
>CAZCFU010000087.1:0-6093 GCA_964498005.1 uncultured Oscillospiraceae bacterium
TTTTCTGCGGCGATCTTCTCAATTTGGTCGATCAAGCGTTGCCGCAAATATATTGTTTTATATGCAGCTTCGCCTTTTCGCTGAATATTATCTGGGCCAAACGGCATTTCTATCACCTCAACAGAATTCTATTTTATTTTCTGTTGTATTTATACGATAAAATTAAATGAAATTTAACATTTATTTAAATTGTAATTATGCGGTAAAAATATTATAATATGTGCGAGGTGAGAAAAATGCCGGATTATAAGGAAATGTATATCCATTTGGCCCAGGAGACGGAAAAGGCGGTACGGATTTTGATCAAAGCCCAGCAGGACTGTGAAGAGATGTACATCAATTCCCCCGAGCCGGAGCTTACCATTCTGGAGCCTCCCGTGGCGGGCGGGGACGCATAAAGGAGCGGCGCGTGGCAGTCCACGCGCCGCTTTGGGTTTTATGGAGTGGGGGGTTCGTCCGCGTTGTCCGTCCCGTGGGCGGGCAGGAGCAGACAGCCCCCCAGCAGGAAGGGGATGGCGTAGGTCAAAGGCATGGCGTAGCGGTAGCTGCCGCTGACGGGGGAGACCAGCAGCACCGCGACGGAGAGAATGCAGGGCAGCAGGGGCAGGATCAGGCCGTACCGCTTCCGGCGCAGGGCGTCCAGGAAGAAGAACAGGATCACCCAGGGGAAGAAACCGATGCTGAACAGCAGCCCCAACCCCGGTATGTGCTGGACACCCCGCAGGGCCAGCATGATGGGCAGCTCCAGCCGCTCCAGCCGCGCGGGCAGGGGTACGCACAGCTCCGGATAGGCCATGACCTCCCGGTTGTCGTAGTGGGTGTAGGACAGCGGCGTCTCGTGCTGGACGTAGAACCCGGCGTACACGTTGCTGATGAGGGCCTGGACATAGGCGTCCGGGTGGCGGCGGAGCATTTGCAGCCACACCTTGTAGTAGGCGGACATCTCCTCGTCGGTGGCGTCCTGGTTGAAGGTGAATTTGATGTTGTCCGACTGCATGGGGTCGTACAGCACGTCGAAGCGGTCATAGTCCAGAATGGCCCGGATGGCGGCCTCCTCCTCCTGGCTCACGTCCTCCGGGTAGGTGAGGACGCACCGGGCGGTCTGCTGGAACAGCAGGCCCAGCGTCTCCTGCTTGCCGCCGGGGGCCACGTTCCACATGGGCAGGAGGATGCCCATCCAGACGACCTGGAACAGGGCGGCGGGGAGCAGCAGGGCGAGGGCGGCCCGGATCCGGGTCCGGATCTGGGTGCCTTTGTATACCAGACAGGCCAGCCCGATAAGGACGATGAAATAGACGCCCTGGTTTTTGGAGAACATCACCAGCCATGCGCTGAGGAACAGCAGGACGCGGAACCGGTTCTGCTTCAGCACCGTGCCCTTGGTGCGGGCCAGCTCAAAGAGCAGTACCGTCAAAGTCAGGCAGGCCAGGGAGAACAGGGAGTCCTTCAGCATGGTGATGGCGTACAGCGGGAACAGGGGGAACAGGGCGGTAAAGACAAGCCCGGCCCGCAGGGTCTTTTCCGGCAGGCCCAGGTGCCGCAGATAGAACCAGCCCCCGGCCATGGCCAGCGCCGTAGCGAGGAGTTGGAGCAGGTTGTAGGCCGCCACGCCATAGCTGATGTCCCCCAGGGCCAGCCCGAACCGGGCGAACAGGCCGAAGAGCAGGGTGGTGAAATAGGGGTGATGGTTGGTGGCGTAGACGTTCTCCCCCCGGACGGGGGACAGCCGGAGCCAGTCGGTGGGGTAGTGGAGGGCCCAGGCGATCTGCATACTGGTGTCCGGGTTGTTCAGCCCGGGGAAGAAGAGGAGGTAGTAGGGCAGCCAGCACAGGGCGATGATCCCCGCCGCGCTCAGCAGCCGCTTCCAGGAGAAGGGGGCGGGGGCCAGGGATTTTTCCCCGGCCCGGTCAACCAGCCGGAAGGCCAGGAAGGCGAAGCAGGCGGACAAAAGTCCCTGCCCGCAAAAGATGACAAAGGCCCGGAACAGCACGAACCGGGTGCCGAACACGGCGTCCCAGTTCTGGTTTTCGGCGTAGGAGCGGCCCAGCACCTGCATGAAGGAGAACAGCGCGCCGAACACCCCCGCCGTCACCAGTTCCCGAACGGTGGGACGCAGGCGGCAGACGGCGTACAGCAGCGCCCCCGCCCCCAGGGCCAGGCAGGAGGAGACGCCCACATCCGCCTGGAAGGAGCGCAGGCAGTAGATGAAAAAGCGGTACAGCCCGCTGTATCCGGCCAGGGCCTCGTCCCCGGCGTACCAGGGCAGGACGCTCATGGAGCAGGTCAGGCTGGCGGCGATGAGGATGGACAGCAGGGCCAGCAGCGCCGCGCCCCACACACGGCGTCCTCTCAGTTTGCTCATAGGCCGTTCATCCACCTCACATATTGGTCGTGGACCTGCTGGAGCTTGAACTCAAAGTCCCGGCAGTCCTTTTGGCGCACGTTGTCCAGCAGCAGTCCGCAGAACAGGGACATCAGCGCCGCCACCATGACAAAGCCGCTGACGATCAGGGTGGGGAACCGGGGCACCAGGCCCGTTTGGACGTAGGTGACCAGGATGGGGATAAAGAGCCCCACGCTCACCGCCGCCAGCAGCAGGGCCAGCAGGCCGAAGAACCGCAGGGGGCAGTAGCTGCGGAAGAGCCGCACGATGGTCATCAGCACCTTGGCCCCGTCGGAGTAGGTGTTCAGCTTGGACTGGCTGCCCTCGGAGCGGTCCCGGTAGTCCACCACCACGTTTTCCACGTACATCTTCTTATCAACGGCGTGTATGGTCATCTCGGTCTCGATCTCGAACCCGGCGGACAGCACGGGGAAGGTCTTGACGAACTGGTAGCTGAAGGCCCGGTAGCCGGTCATGATGTCCCGGATGTCGCTGTGGAACAGGCCGTTGATGGAGGCCCGCACCAGGGAGTTGCCGAAGTTGTGAAAGGGCCGCTTGTTCTCCTGGAAGTAGGTGGAGGACAGCCGGTCGCCCACCACCATATCCGCCCCCTGCTCCAGCACCAGGCGGACCATCTCGGGGGCGGCATCGGCGGGGTAGGTGTCGTCCCCGTCCAGCATCAGGTAGCACTGGGCGTCGATTTCCCGGAACATCCGGCGGATGACGTTCCCCTTGCCCTGGCGGTATTCCCGGCGCACCACGGCCCCGGCCTGTTGGGCCAGCTCCCCGGTGCCGTCGGTGGAGTTGTTGTCGTAGACGTAGACCACCGCCCCGGGCAGGGCGGCGGAGATGTCCCGCACCACCTTGGCGATGGACTGGCTCTCGTTGTAGCAGGGGATCAGGACGGCAATCTTATCCATAGATCATGTTTCCTCCCCCGTGCGGCCCCGGGCCGCGCTTTTTCTGGAATGTATTTGCAAGAATGGTATCATAAATAGACAGGGGTGTCAACGCCGCGTTACTGTTCCGACTTCTGAATATGGCTTCTGATCTCCGCCTCGTGCTCCCGGCAGTAGGCGTAGCTGTTTTTCATAAAGTCCTCGATGCTTTGCGCGCGGTACATCTCGTCCAGCGTGTCCAGGATCGGCGCGCCGCCCGCCGCCATATCGAAGAAATAGGGGTAAATACAGCCGCCCGCCTCCCTGGGGAAGTAGGGGTTGATGGAGCTGAGCCGGGGATCCCGCATGACGGGTTCCACCACCATTTCGCTTAAAATCCATTTCAGCGACGGCGTTTCGTATTCCTCCCAGCGATTCCCGAACAGCTGGTTCCACACATGGAACCAGACGAAGTGGATGATCTCGTGGATGGCCAGCCCGATAGCGCCCCGTTCGCTGTTCAGATAAAAGACATCGAAGCGCCGCTCCCGCAAAAAGCGCGGACAGACGGGGTTCATGCTGACGTGGCACCGCAGGTCGTTGAACAGGTTGGCGCAGTCCACCCCGAACGCGTCCGTCAGGGCCGCGGTGATCTGCCCCTTGCAGTTGGCCCAGTGTTGGGAATACAGGCGTGCCTTTTCGTTGATGGTGTCCTCTAATTGGGCGTAGACGTCCCGCAGGGTGCGCTCGATGTAGTCTCTCCGCTCCGGGAAGGGCAGGCCGGTGGCGTAAGCCTTGTCGAGCTGGGGGTAGAAATGGTAGAGAGGCTCCGACCAAAAGGCGGATTGGCCCTCCTCCTGGAATGCCATGATGCTTTGGAGCATATCGTCCACGCCGGGATTTACAAAGGCCACTTCCATAACGTCCCACGTCCTTCTTCCAAATATGATACTTATTCTATCAGTTCAACGCATAAAAGTAAAGCCCTCCCGGCCGGGGAGGGCTTTGCTTATTCCAGGGCATACCACTTCAGCACGTCGGTGGTTCCCGCCCGGCGCAGGGCCGCGCAGGACACCAGCATATCCGCGTTCAGCACGATGAGGGCTGGTGGCCCCAGCCAGGCGGGAATGCCCGCCGCCAACGAGGCTACCAGCGGGTGGACGGCGTACACCAGCAGCAGGGACAGCACCGTCCAGCAGGCGGAGAACACCGGGCACACCAGTCCGCCCAGGCTGCCGGAAAAATTGGAATAGTCCCAGAACTCCACCCCCAGCGCGAAGCGGTAGAACGCCCCCATGATGAACTCCGCCCCGGTGGTGGCCAGGGCGCCCACCGCCATCACCCACAGGGGGCTTTTGATCATGGGGGCCAGCCAGACCACCAGGCACGCCCCCAGGCCGTACACCGGGCACAGGGGGAGGAGGAGCAGGCATTTGCGGTCTTTTTTAGGGTGGCGGATGGCCCGGGCGAAGGCCACCTCCAGCAAAAAGCCCGCGAAGCTGTAGATGATGAAATACCAGAGCCAGCGCATGAAAAATCCCCCGCCCAAGTTTCTTTTTGTATCCCCGCCCCTTCCGGGGCGGGGATACACGTCTTGAAAATAGGATGGAAAAACGGGGGGATTTCATACGAGGCAATTTTTACTTTTTGTGGGTTTGCTGCCAGCGCAGCCAACCCAATATCGCCGTCACCGCCGTACTGAACGCCAGGTCGCAGGGGATGAACACGTCCCAGGTAGGCAAAGAGTAATGGAGGGCATAGTTGTAGCCCCACCAGCACAGCTCCGCTGTGGGGATGGGGAGCACCAGCCAGTTTGCCGCCATGTAAAAGGTGAGGCGGGCAGTCTTGCGTTCGCCGCCCATGCGGGGCACGGCCAGTTCGAACAACACGATACCCAGAATCTGGATGGCCAGCCCAATAATAAGCGAGATGGAGGTCTGCTCGTGGAGCCAGCCCCCCAGCGCCAGCAGCAAGCCCAAGGCGCAGACAGCCAGGGACAGGATGGTGGCGTTGTGAATCCAGCCCCGCTCATCCAAGTGAGTTTCTCTGGGCGCGGGAGCCGGGGCCGCGCCCTGCTCATCCACCTCGTCCCGGAGCAGATAGTCGCAGCTCACGCCGAACAGGCGGCTGAGCTGGATCACGTTTTCCGTGTCCGGCATGGTCTCGTCCAGCTCCCATTTGCTCACCGCCTGCCGGGACACGGTGAGCTGGGCGGCAAGCTGCTCCTGGGACAGACCGCTCTGCCTGCGCAGCTGCTGTAATTTTTCTCCTAGTTTCATAGTGATATACCTCCTGGATGCGGCGGGCGCCGGGTTCGCTAGCGTGCTTCCATGATAGCCGTTTTCCCCCGTGCGGTCAACCAAATCGGGCTGGAATTTCCGCAACTTCAGGTTGCGGCTAAGATATTGAAGTTTTTTCCCGCCGAAGGGATTGACAAGGCTGGGGTTTTGTGCTATCTTATTTAGGCTGATATTTGCGGATGCGCCCATTTACGCGGGTGTAGTTCAATGGTAGAATCCCAGCCTTCCAAGCTGGTCGCGTGGGTTCGATTCCCATCACCCGCTCCATACGCGCCTGTAGCTCAGGTGGATAGAGCAACTGCCTTCTAAGCAGTGGGCCAGGGGTTCGAGTCCCTTCAGGCGTGCCAAGGCAGCCGCAGGCTGCGGAATCGGTCGTTCGCCTGAGGGACGTCATTCGGCTTCGCCGAACGACTGTCCCGGCAGCCTTTCGGTTGCCCAGCGAATGACGGTCCACAGTAGCAGCCCAGGTCGTTTCCCTCCCGTCAGCAACAATTCCATATGGTGGGTATAGCTCAGCTGGCAGAGCACCGGA
>CAZCFU010000088.1:0-6088 GCA_964498005.1 uncultured Oscillospiraceae bacterium
TGTGATCCACGAAATAGGTATCAAAGCCGGCGGTCTTGATCTGCTCCTCATTCAGATTGCGGGTAAGCTGGTGGACCAGGGTGCCCACCATCTCCAGGTGGCCCAGCTCCTCCGTACCGATATCGGTGAGCAGTCCCTTCAGCTCGGGGTAGGGCATGGCGTACCGTTGGGATAGGTAGCGCAGGGAAGCGCCGAGCTCACCGTCAGGACCACCGTATTGCGAAATTATGACAGAGGCCAGCTTTGGATTGCAGTTTTTGATCCGGACAGGATATTGTAGCTTTTTCTCATACACAAACATTGGTCATTCCCCCTCGTTCTTTTCAAATTCCCAGGGCCAGGGATCGTCCAGCCAGCGGTAGGCGGCGTCCTGCCCGGCGCTGAGCTGGGTCAATGGGCCATGAGCTTCCTCGTACTGCTTTTTGGCGTTTCGGGCCATCTCGGAGTACTGCTGGAAGAGCTGGAAGGCTTCCGTGTCGTTCCGGTGGGTGTCCAGGTACAGCCCCAGCTCGGTGATGACGAACAGCAGTGCCTGGAGCTGGGTGGAGCGGTTTGCGGGCAGGGAAGTGGCGTCCACCTTTAAGTGGAAGGGGAGGTTCAGGCCGGGGAACATGGTGCCGTTGGCCAGTGTGTTGGCCTGGTCATATTTTTGGCTGCCCTCCTGCTGAAAGGGTACATATGGCACCGCCAGGGGCGCGCAGGGGGGCATGGTGCCGCAGGCGTCGCCGCAGGGGCGGGTAGTGGTTCCGGTATCAGGATTCAAGGGAATCCCTCCTTCGATCAAAGTGTGACAGCTTAGCCGTCAATCCAGCTTATGCGTTTGAACCGGAAAGTGTCCCGAGAAATGTCGAAAAATAAGGGGATGGTACATCTCCTCACGTTTTTGCCGGAATGGGCATTTTTGGCGTGACTTTTCCCTGTGACTGTGATATATTGATAAAAAGTGAGAGGCAAGGCAGGCGAGCATATGAACATTCTGATCATCGACGCCCAGGGCGGCGGCATCGGCAGGCAGCTGGTGGCCGCGGTCAAGAGGGCGTTTCCCGGCGAAACGGTGACGGCGGTGGGCACCAACAGCCTTGCCGCCTCCGCCATGCTGAAAGCGGGGGCGGACTTGGTGGCCACGGGGGAGAACGCCGTGGTGGTAAACTGCCGGCGGGCGGACGTGATCCTTGCCCCCATCGGGGTCGTCATCGCCGACGCGATGCTGGGGGAGATCACCCCGGCCATGGCCCTGGCGGCGGGGCAGAGTCCGGCCAAGCGCATCCTGCTGCCCATCGGACACTGTGACAACATGGTGGTGGGCACGGGAGAGCTGAGCGTGGGCCAGCTGGTGCAGGAGGCGGTGGAACGCCTGAAAGCTGTGCGTGAGGGCTGCGGACGACAGGATCGAGACAGTGAGCATCATAATAAAACTGGTATAAAGGAGAGATGAGAGATGGATAAGCCTGTTCTGGTCATCATGGCCGCGGGGATGGGCAGCCGGTACGGCGGCCTGAAACAGCTGGATCCGGTGGGGAACCACGATCAGGTGATCCTGGACTACTCCATGTACGACGCGCGCCAGGCGGGGTTTGAGACGGTGGTGTTCGTCATCAAGGAGGAGATCGAGGAGGAGTTCAAGGCCCGGGTGGGCCGGCGGGTGGAGCGGCATATGAACGTGAAGTACGCGTTCCAGCGCATGGACGACCTGCCTGACGGCTACTCCATTCCGGAGGGACGGGCAAAGCCCTGGGGCACCGCCCAGGCGGCGCTGGCGGCCCGGCACGTGGTGAACGGCCCCTTCGCCGTCATCAACGCCGACGACTACTATGGACGGTCGGCATACCAAAAGATCTATGATTACCTGTGCGCCCATCCGGATGGGGATGTGTACGAGTACGCCATGGTGGGCTACCGGCTGAAAAACACCGTCACCGAGAACGGCAGCGTGGCCCGGGGCGTATGTTCCATGGATCCGGAATGGACGCTTCGCAGCATTCATGAGCGCACCTGCATCGAAAAGGACGGGGAGGACGGCCGCTATTCCGAGGACGGCGGCCAGACCTGGACGCCCATTGCCGGGGACACCGTGGTGTCCATGAACTTGTGGGGCTTCCAGCGGAGCTTCCTGGACGAGGCGAAGGCCCGGTTCCCGGCGTTTTTGGATCACGCGCTGGCAGAAAACCCGCTGAAGGCGGAGTATTTCCTGCCCAGCGTGGTGAACCAGCTCCTGGGCAGGGCCAGGGTGCAGGTGCTGGTCAGCGAGGATAAGTGGTACGGCGTCACCTACCGGGAGGACAAGCCCACCGTCACCGCCGCCATCGCGGCCATGACAGAGGCTGGGCTGTACCCGGATGAGCTGTGGCCGGAAAACTGAGCGGATAAACTATAAGGAGGAGCGGATCATGAGGATCGAATTGAAGCGGGGCGCCTACACCGCCGCCGTTGAGACCAAGGGCGGCGAGCTGGTGTCCTTCCGGGACGAGCAGGGGACCGAATATATCTGGAGCGGCGATCCCAAATATTGGCCGGGGCGCAACCCCAACCTGTTCCCCGTGGTGGGCAATCTGGTGGACGGGAAGGTATCCGTAGACGGCAGGAGCTATGAGATGGGCCGCCACGGCTTCGCCCGGGGCAGTGAGTTCACCGTGGCGGAGCGGGGAGAGGACTACGCCGTGCTGGAGCTGCGGGACTCTCCGGAGACATTGGCGTGCTATCCCTATCACTTTATACTCCGGATACGGCACCAGCTCACCGACAGCGGATTTTATACCCAGTTCGAGGTGCAAAACCCCGGCAGTGAGGATCTGCTGTTCTGTGTGGGCGGCCACACCGGCATCAACTGCCCTCTGCGGGAAGGGGAGCGGTTTGAGGACTACCGCCTGGTGTTTGACGAGGTGGAGGACGCCCAGTCCATCGTGCCCAGCGCCCAGGGGCATATGACCGCCCAGCGGGAGCACATCCTGGATCACACCGACACCATCGTCCTGGATCACGCGGTGTTTGACCGGCTGGACACCATCATCTTTGAGGGCCTGCGCTCCAAGGGGGTCACCCTCCGCCATAAGGACGGCGGCCGGGGCGTCTATATGGATTTTGGCCAGTTCCCCATGATCGCGTTCTGGACGATGGGGGGCGTCAACGCGCCCTATGTATGTCTGGAGCCCTGGCACGGCTGTGCCGCGGTGGAGGGGGAGAGCGGCGAGTTTGCCGACAAGCCCCACGCCGTCCGCCTCGCTCCCGGAGGGGAAAAGAAGCTGAAATACACCGTTGAATTGCGATAAAAAGGAGAGTTGATCATCATGAACAAAGCCATCCACACTGACAACGCGCCCGCCGCCATCGGCCCCTACTCCCAGGCTGTCCGCTGGGGCAATGTGATTTATGTGTCCGGGCAGCTTCCCATCGACCCCGCCACCGGGGCCTTTGCCGGGGAGGACATCGCGGCCCAGACCCGCCAGTCCCTCACCAACATTAAAAATATCCTGGCAGCGGATGGACTGGAGATGTCCCATGTGGTCAAGACCACCGTCATGCTCAAGGATATCGCCGATTTCGGGGCTATGAACGAGGTGTACGCCGAGTTCTTCGCCGCGCCCTATCCCGCCCGGGCCGCCTATCAGGTGGCCGCGCTGCCGAAGGACGCGCGGGTGGAGATCGAGTGCGTCGCGGCTTTCTAAAACGCGATGTTTCGAGTGATCAAAACCGAGGGCGCGGCGCGGCGTGGGGAGTTTACCTGCCCCCATGGCGTGGCGCAGACCCCGGTGTTTATGAACGTGGGCACCCAGGGGGCCATCAAGGGCGCCCTGTCCGCCTTCGACCTGAAGGAGATCGGCTGTCAGATCGAGCTGTCCAACACCTATCATCTCCACCTGCGCCCCGGCGACGACGTGGTGCGGCAGATGGGCGGGCTTCACAAATTCATGCGGTGGGACGGGCCCATGCTCACCGACTCCGGCGGCTTCCAGGTGTTCTCGCTGGCGGGATTGCGGAAGATCACGGAGGAGGGGGTCACCTTCTCCTCCCACATCGACGGCAAACGAATCTTCATGGGGCCGGAGGAGTCCATGCGCATCCAGTCCAACCTGGGCAGCGACGTGGCCATGGCCTTTGACGAGTGCGTGGAGAACCCCGCGCCCTACGACTACGCCAAGGCGTCCTGCGAGCGCACCCTGCGGTGGCTGGAGCGGTGCAAAGCGGAGCATGACAGGCTGAACGCCTTGCCGGACTGTGTCAATCCCGGGCAGATGCTGTTTGGCATCAACCAGGGGGCCACCTACGAGGATCTGCGGGTATGGCACATGAGGGAGACCGCCAAAATCGACTGCGGTGGCTACGCCATCGGCGGTCTGGCGGTGGGGGAGCCCACCGAGGTGATGTATCGGATCATCGAGGCGGTGGAGCCCCATATGCCGGCGGACAAGCCCCGGTACCTCATGGGCGTGGGGACGCCGTCCAATATCATCGAGGGCGTGGCCCGGGGGATCGACTTCTTCGACTGCGTCATGCCCGCCCGCAACGCCCGCCACGGCAAGCTGTTCACCTGGGACGGGGCGCTGAACATCAAAAACGAGCGGTTCAAGCTGGACGAGCGGCCCATTGACCCGCACTGTGACTGCCCGGTGTGTCGGAATTTCTCCCGGGCCTATCTGCGCCATCTGTTCGTGGCGGGGGAGATGCTGGCCATGCGGCTGGCGGTGACGCACAACCTGTATTTCTACAACGACCTGGTCCGGCGCGTCCGGGACGCGCTGGACGCGGGGCAGTTCGCCGCTTTCCGGGAGGAGTATTCCCAGCGGCTGGCGGGACGGGCCGAATGAACTTTTTGAAAAAAGGGCTTGTCTTTGGCAGTCATTTCCGCTATAATCGTTTTATTGTCCTGTGCCAGTTTACATCTTGAAATGGGAGGAACCATCATGTTTATTCTGTCCGCCGACGCGGCCGCGGCGCCCCAGAGCGTGTCCATGCTTCCGTCGCTCCTGATGATCGTGGCGATGATCGCCGTTTTCTACTTTATGCTCATCCGGCCGGAGAACAAGAAGAAGAAGGCCGCCGAGGAAATGCGCAGCAGCCTGAAGGTAGGCGACGTGATCACCACCATCGGCGGCATTGTGGGCACCATCTGCGCCGTGAAGGAGAAGACCATCGTCATCGAGACCGGCGCCGACCGCGTCCGCGTGGAGTTTGCCAAGTGGGCGATTTCCAGCAAGGGCACCCAGAGCACCGAGGATGCCCCCATGCCGGAGAAGGAAGAGAAAAAGGACAAGAAGTCTGACAAGTGACCCAGGAATGACAGGCACCCCTTTTGCATATGGTATAGAAAACCATGTGAAAGGGGTGCTTTTATGGGCAAGTCTGAGACGCAGGGAACCAACGCGGTGCAGATGGCCACAGGGGTGGCGCTGGGCGGACTGCTGGCCCTGGGCGTAGAGCTGGTGATCCTGCTGCTGGGAGCGCTGGCGGTATCCAAGGGTATTTTGAAGGAGGACGCCGCGCCCCAGCTGACGGCGGCGGCCTGTGTGCTGGGCTGTCTGGCGGGCGGACTGCTGGCCTGCGCGCGGTGGAAGTCCCGGCGGCTGCTGGGGGGGCTTGCCACCGGGGCCGTGTGCTATCTGCTGATCCTGGCGGTGGGCCTGCTGATGAGCGATTCTCTGAAACTGGGCGCCCAGGCGCTCATTGAGCTGGCGGGCTGCCTGTGCGGCGGAGCCCTGGCGGGGCTGCTGGGAGGCGGACGGAAGAAAAAGCGGCCGGCCGCCCGGAAAAAATGACCGAAATTGCCCCGGTTGGGTTGGAACTTGCGCTGGAACCACTTGACAAAGACGGATAAAGTATCTATAATTCCCTCGGATAACGTTTGCGAATATGTCCGCTTTTGGCGGGCTGGGAAGAAAGGATGAGCGAAAGATGGCCAAGGAATTCAAGCTGAGCGCCGAGCGTTTGGAGGAACTGAAAAAAGAGCTGACCTATCTGAAAACTGTCAGGGAGAAGGAGGTGGCCGACCTCATCAAGGAGGCCCGTTCCTTCGGCGACCTGTCGGAGAACAGCGAGTATGACGAGGCGAAAAACGAGCAGGGCAAGCTCTACTCCCGCATCGCCGAGCTGGAGA
>CAZCFU010000089.1:0-6087 GCA_964498005.1 uncultured Oscillospiraceae bacterium
TGTGGGCCTTCAAGGGCAACGACAAGCAGTACAAGCGGGCCATCAACATGGAGCGCCGCATTGAGCGTATGCGCACCACGGACAAGCCCACCCGCGAGCGCAAGCTGGCCACCCGGTTCGGCGAGCGGGAGTTCCATGGGGACGAGGCCATGGTGGTCACCGAGCTGAAAAAATCCTTCGGGGAGCGCACCCTGTTTGAGCATATCAATTTGGAAGTCACCGGCGGGGAGCGCATCGCCCTGCTGGGCGACAACGGCACCGGCAAGTCCACCTTCATCAAGCTCATCATGGAGGAGGAAGCGCCGGATTCCGGCTCCATCTACCTGGGGCCGTCCATCCGTATCGGCTACCTGCCCCAGATCATCCACTTTGACCGGCCCGACCGCAACCTGGTGGACACCATGCTGTACGCCCAGAACTGCACCACCCAGGAGGCCCGGGACCGGCTGGCCTCCTTCAAGTTCCGGGGTGAGGACGTGTTCAAGCAGGTGTCCGCCCTGTCCGGCGGGGAGCAGTCAAGACTGCGCCTTTGTATGCTGATGGACAGCCGCATCAACCTGCTGATCTTGGACGAGCCCACCAACCACCTGGACATCGACTCCCGGGAGTGGATCGAGGAGGCGGTGGAGGAATACGGCGGCAATCTGCTGTTCGTCTCCCATGACCGCTACTTTATCGAGAAGTTCGCCACCCGGGTTTGGATGCTGGAAAACGGGCATATCACTGATTTCCGCGGCACGTACAGCGAGTTCCGGGCCTTCCGGGAGCGGCAGGAGCAGCTGAAAAACACCAAGGCCGCCGCCCCAGAGCAGGAGAAGCCCAAAGAGGACAAGCCAAAGCGCCCCGGCGGCACCAAGGAGCTGGAAAAGCAGGTGCGGGCCGCCGAGCGGGCGGTGGAAAAGGCGGAAGTTCGCCTGGATGAGCTGGCCCAGGAGGCGGAGGGGGCCGCGTCGGACTACCTGAAGCTCCAGGACGTGTACAAGGAGCGGGAAGCGGTGGAGGACGAGCTGGCCCATCTGTACGCGGAATGGGAACGGCTGGCGGCGGAATTAGAGGAAGCAAAGGGGTCGTAAATCATGAGGGAATACAACAGCTACCACGGGAAAGGCGGCGCGAAAAAGTGGCTGACCGCCCTGCTGGCGCTTATCATCGCGGGCCTGCTGGCCTTTGCCGCTTTGGAACTTGTCATCTTCCGGGGCACCAAGGGCCAAACCGCCCAGACAGGTGATGGCCCTGAGGTCATGGTGGTCTTTGGCTGCCACGTCAACCCGGACGGGCCGTCCATCCAGCTGCGGGAGCGGCTGGACGCCGCCCTGGGCTACTGGGAGGAGCACCCGGATGTCAAGATCGTGGTGTCCGGCGGCAAGGGGGACAACGAGCACCAGTCCGAGGCCCAGTGTATGCACGACTATCTGATCGACCACGGGGTGGACGAGGAAAGCGTCCTGATGGAGGACAAATCCCGAAACACCCACCAGAACGTCTTATACACCCGGGAACTGCTCCGGCGCACAGTGGACAGCGGCACATGGGAGCAGCCTGGCCGGTATGTGCTGGTGTCCAGCGACTTCCACCTGTCCCGCATCCTCATGCTGTGGGGGCGGGGCTTTGGGACGACCGGCAATGCGACCACCGTGCCCGCCCCGGTGACCAATATCCCCTACCGGGTGCAGATGCTCTTCCGGGAGCCGCTGGCGCTGGTGAAATCCTTTGTCTTTGACCGGGACTTCCCGGTCGATCCGTAAGGGGGCCCTTATGCGGGACAGCCTGAAAAACATTGAGCTGCGCTACGCGGAGCTGGAGGCCCGTCTGGCCGCCAATGAGACGTACTCTGACCCGGAGCTGGTATCACGCCTCAACCGGGAGCAGAAGGAGCTGGAGCCGCTGGTGTCCGCCTACCGGGCGCTGTGCAAAGCCCAGGCCGACTTGACCGGGGCCGAGGAACTGCTCAGCGACCCGGAGATGAAGGAGCTGGCCCAGCAGGAGCTGGCCCAGGCCAAAGAGGATATCGCGCGCTTGGAGCAGGAGATCAAGATCCTGCTCCTGCCCCGGGACCCCAACGACGGCAAGAACGTCATTATGGAGATCCGGGCCGGCGTTGGCGGCGAGGAGTCCGCCCTGTTCGCCCATTCCCTCACCCGGATGTACACCATGTACGCGGAAGGCCGGGGCTGGAAGGTGGAGATCAACTCCGCCAACGAGACAGAGCTGGGCGGCGTGAAAGAGATCTCCTTCACCATCGAGGGGGACGGGGCCTGGTCCCGCATGAAGTTCGAGAGCGGCGTCCACCGGGTCCAGCGGGTGCCGGAGACCGAGTCCGGCGGGCGGGTTCACACCTCCACCGTCACCGTGGCGGTGCTGCCCGAGATGGAGACGGTGGACGTGCAGATCGACCCAGCCGATGTGGAGATGCAGGTATTCCGCTCCTCCGGCGCGGGGGGCCAGCACATCAACAAGACCTCCTCCGCCGTGCGGCTCATCCATAAACCCACGGGCACGGTGGTGGAGTGTCAGCAGGAGCGCTCCCAGTTCCAGAACCGGGAGAAGGCCATGCGTCTGCTGGCCTCCATCCTCTACGACCGGGAGCAGGAGCGCATCCAGTCCGAGTACGGCGAAAACCGCCGCAGCCAGGTAGGCACCGGTATGCGCAACGAGCGCATCCGCACCTATAATTTCCCCCAGGGCCGGCTCACCGACCACCGGGTGGGGCTGACGCTGTACAAGCTGGACGCGGTGATGGACGGGGATCTGGACGAGATCATCGACGCGCTCACCACCGCCCGGCAGGCGGAACAGCTGGCGGAGAGAGGATAATCCCTTTATGTACACTCATGTGATTTTTGATTTGGACGGCACCCTGCTGAACACCATCGACGACCTGACGGCCGCAGGCAATCACGTCTGCGCCGCCCACGGCTGGCCCACCTACACGCCGGATCAGTTCAAGCGCATGGTGGGCAGCGGCATCCCCACCCTGGTGAGGCGGTTCGCCCCGGACGGGCTGAGCGATGAGGAAGTGGCCGGGGCTCTGGCAGAGTTTTCCGCCTATTACAACGACCACAAGGCGGACAAGACCGCCCCCTACCCCGGCATTCCCGAACTGCTGGCCGCGCTGAAGGGCGCTGGGATCCACATGGCGGTGCTGTCCAACAAGGCCCATACCTTTGCGGGGCCGGTGGTAGAGGGATACTTCCCCGGCATATTTGAGGCGGTGCAGGGGGCGCTCCCCGACGCGCCGCTGAAGCCCGACCCCACCCTGCTCCGCGCCCTGATGGAGAAAATTGGGGCCACGCCGGAAACCACCCTGTTTGTGGGCGACAGCGATGTGGACGTGCTCACGGGCAAGAACGGCGGCTTGACGGTGTGCGGCGTGCTCTGGGGCTTCCGGGATCGGCCGGAGCTGGAGGACGCGGGGGCGGATGATATCATTAAACGCCCAAAGGAGCTTGCGTTTATTGTTACCGGGACAGCGCTGCTGACCGCAGGGCAGACGGCGACGGCATCCGCGGCGGAGCTGCTGCGCATGGGGTGCCTTGTGGCCGTCCCCACCGAGACGGTGTACGGCCTCGCCGCCGACGCCACCCAGGAAGCCGCCGTTCAGGCCAATTACGACGCCAAGGGCCGCCCCGAGACCAAGCCGCTGAACGTGCTGGTGGACGGCATGGCCATGGCGGAGACCGTGTGCCGGGACATCCCGGAGGACGCGTACAAGCTGGCCGAGGCGTTCTGGCCGGGGCCGCTGACCATGATTTTGTGGGGGAACGGCGCCCTGCCCTCCATTGTCCCCGCCGGGGGCGCGACCCAGGGCGTGCGCTGTCCCGACCACCCGGACACCCTGGCCGTCATCAAGGCGCTGGGCCGTCCGCTGGCCTGTCCCTCTGCCAATCTGTCGGGACGGCCCAGCCCCAAGTCCGCCGCCGACGTGCTGGCCCAGCTGGGCGGGCGCATTGACGCAATACTGGACGGCGGGCCCTGCACTGTAGGGGTGGAATCTACCATCCTGGACTTGACCGTCACCCCCTACCGCATCCTGCGCCAGGGGGGCTTAAGCCGGGAGGCCATCGAGGCCGTCCTGGGCCGGGGGGTGGACGGATGACCGTCATCGGCATCACCGGCCCCACCGGGGCGGGCAAGACCACCGTTCTGAATGTGCTGACGGAGCTGGGCGGGGTCGTGGCAGACTGCGACGCGGTGTACCATGAGCTGCTGCGCACCAATGGCCCTATGCGGGATGAGTTGAAAGGCCGGTTTGGCTGTTCCATATTTGATGAAAATGGGGACTTGCGCCGGAAGGAACTTGGTGCTATTGTATTTGGGGATCAAGCCGCGCTGGCCGACCTGAACGCCATCACCCACCGGCATATCGTCGCCGAGCTGAAGCGGCGGATCGCCCAGGCCCGGGCCGAGGGATGCCCCGCCATCGCCCTGGACGCCATCGCCCTGCTGGAAAGCGGGGCGGGCGATCTGTGCGATGTCACAATAGCGGTCACCGCGCCAGAGGACGTGCGGGTACGGCGGGTCATGGCCCGGGAGGGCATCCCGGAGGAGTACGCTCGTGCCCGGATCGCGGCGCAGAAGCCGTCCGCCTGGTTTGAGGAGCGCTGTACCCACACCCTGCGCAACGATGGGACGCGGGAAGCGCTGGAACAGCGGGCGCGGACATTATTTGAGCAAATTCTATATTAAGGAGGACTAATCATAATGGAAGAGAAGGAAAAAACGCCGGGCCAGCAGCTGCGGGAGGCGCTGCTGAATCAGCAAAAGAACGGCTGGGACGTGGTGGATGGTGCCACGGAAAAAGCCATTTTCGACTACTGCGAGGGCTACAAGACCTTCCTGGACAAGGGCAAGACGGAGCGGGACTGCGTGGATTACACGGTGGAGCTGGCTGAGGCGGCGGGCTTCGTCCCCTTTGAGCGGGGCATGGAGCTCCAGCCCGGCGCGAAGGTATACCGGGTGAACCGGGGTCGGGCCATCAACCTGGCCGTCATCGGCTCCGCGCCCCTGGATCAGGGCGTGTCCATCACCGCCTCTCACATCGACAGCCCCCGGCTGGATCTAAAGCCCACCCCCCTCTATGAAGACGGCGAGCTGGCCTTCCTCAAGACCCACTACTACGGCGGCATCCGCAAGTATCAGTGGGTGACCATCCCCCTGGAGCTGCGGGGCGTGATCGCCATGAAGGACGGCTCCATCGTCAATGTGGCGGTGGGCTCCCACCCCGGCGACCCCCTGTTCACCATCGACGACCTGCTGCCCCACCTGGGCGCGGACCAGTCCAAGAAGCCCCTGGGTGAGGCCATCCCCGGCGAGAACCTGAACATCCTGGTGGGCAGCCGCCCGCTGAAGGATGACGACGGCAGCGGACGGGTCAAGCTGGCTGTCATGAAGCTGCTGTACGACCACTACGGCATCCGGGAGGCGGACTTCATCTCCGCCGAGATCGAGGCCGTCCCCGCCTTCAACGCGGTGGACATCGGCTTTGACCGTTCCCTCATCGGGGCCTACGGCCACGACGACCGGGTGTGCGCCTATGCCGGACTGAAGGCCCTGCTGGATCTGGAGGGCGCCCCCTGCCGCACCGCCGTGTGCGTGCTGGCGGACAAGGAGGAGATCGGCTCCGAGGGTGTGAGCGGTATGCAGTCCGCCTTCTTCGAGACCTTTATTGGCGATTTGTGCGCCACCCAAAAGGTGCCCCTGCAGGTGTGCCTGGAGAAGTCCTTCTGCCTGTCCACCGACGTGACGGCGGCCTTCGACCCCAACTTCTCCGAGGTCTACGAGAAGAACAACTCCGCCAAGGTGAACTACGGCGTGGGCCTGTGCAAGTACACCGGCTCCCGGGGCAAGGGCGGCGCGTCCGACGCCGGGGCCGAGCTGGTGGCCTATGTCCGCCGCCTGCTGGACGACAAGGGCATCCTGTGGCAGATGGCCGAGCTGGGCAAGGTGGATCAGGGCGGCGGCGGCACCGTGGCCTGCTACATGGCCAACCGCAACATCGACACCCTGGACGCCGGCGTGCCCGTATTGAGTATGCACTCCCCCTTCGAGACCGTGTCCAAGCTGGACTGCTATATGACCTACGCCGCC
>CAZCFU010000090.1:0-6049 GCA_964498005.1 uncultured Oscillospiraceae bacterium
CCAATGACCCGCTCCTCCGCCTCCAGGTAGTCCTCCCGGGGGATGTCGGTGACCGAGCCGTCGGTGGTGACGACAATGCCGATGGTGGAGTGGTCGTTGATGACCTTCTTGGTGCCGAACTCCGCCGCCTGGGTCATGGGGATCTCGTGGTCGAACCAGGGGGTGGTGACCATCCGGGGCTGGTCGCCGTCCAGCTGGCCCAGGGCGCTGGGCACCATATAGCCCACGCAGTCGATGAGCCGGACGGAGAACACCCCGCCGTCCTCCATGGCCATCTCCACCGCGTCCTCGGGGACGAACTTGGGCTCCGCGGTCATCACCACCCGGCCCGAGCCGCTCTGGGGCAGCTCGTCCCGGGCCCGATCCCGGATGTAGTTGTTCTCGATTTTGGGCAGCACCAGGGTCTCCATGAAGCGCTTGATAAAGGTAGACTTCCCCGTGCGCACAGGCCCCACCACGCCGATATAGATGTCACCCTGGGTACGCTGGGCGATATCCTCATACAGTTTGTTTTCCAAAGCTGAACCCTCCTCACGCATACTCAATTCCATTTGTATGGGGATAAGCTGGGGAATATGACAGGGGCGGCATGGAATTTGTCCACACCGCCCCTTTTTGTTCAGCTTCTCCGCGCCGGGATGAGCAGCAGCGTGCCCACCGCCGCCTCATCCCCGGGCAGGGTGTTGGCCGAGCGGATGTCGTCCACGGTGGAGCCGCAGGACTTGGCGATGTCCCACAGCGCCTCCCCCCGCTCCACCCGGCGGATGACCACCGAGGGACGGGGGCCCATGTCCCGCGCCTCGCCGGGTTTTACGTCGCTGACACAGCTCACCTGTTCCTCTCGGGTGACCGTCCAGGCAAACTCCGCCTCGAAGCGCACCTCCAGCCCGCCGGTGACGGGGACGGCGGTACACTCCCCCACCGGGCGGCAGCGGCAGGCGCACTCGCACCCCTCCGGCACATCCACCCGGCAGGTCACAGGGATCTCTGTCTCCACGCCGCACAGGGCGTCGTCCTCGCTGAGGTACAGGATGGACGCGTTTACCTGGGCGGTGAACTCCATGCCGCCCTCCGCCGGCGCGCCCGCCAGGGACGACACCGCCGCGGCGCAGTCCAGCACCTGCTTGGCCGGGATGCCCGACTCGCACAGCTTCCGGCCCATCTCCCGCCGGGCGGAGCGCTCCTCCATGGTACACAGCCGCACGGTCGTGCGCTCCACGTCGATGGGCTGACCCACGCAGTAGGCGTCCCCGATGAGACTCACCGACCGGCGCTCCCACACCGCCGCCTGGGCCAGCACCTCCAGAGCCACCTCCAGCTCGCCCTCCCGGGCGCGGCAGTCCACGCTCTTCAGCGTCACCGCCACCTCCGGCTCCGCCTCATCGGGCAGCTCACCGATGTCCAGGATCTGGGAATAGGGCAGCTCGAACCGGACTTGGCTGACCCCCTCCCCGGAGCGGTACACCGCCGAAAGCTGCACGTCCCCCTTCAGCACCAGCTTCTTGCCGATGAACTTGGCGTCCGCCGTCCCCAGCTCCGCCCGGTAGGACAACAGCTCCTCCAGCTCCGGCCGGGAGGCGGGCGGGCGCAGGACATCGGAAAAGGTGAAGCTCTTCTCCACCACATCCGGGATGACGCAGCACTTCCGGGGGGTGATAAGCTTTTGCAGCCCCTCCCCCCCGCCAACCATCAGGTCGGCGGACAGCTCCCGGCGCTCCTTATCGTAGGCCGCCGCCCACACGGCAATATTGACCCGCGCCAGCAGCTTCCGGGGGTTGACGGTCCGGGCGTCCGCCGCCGCGGCCTGGACGTCCGCCATCACCGGGCACCCGGCGTGGAACTTGGGGTCGTCCCGCTGGCACTGGAAGGGGATGGACACCTCCAGCGAACGGGGCAGCTCCTCCCCCTCCGGTATGTACAGCACGCTGACCTTCGCCGTGCCGGACAGACGGAGGACGCCCTCCCCCAGCTCCTTATCCTTGAGAAACGCTTTGCCGGACGCCGAGACCACCCGGGCAATGTCCGGGAAGGCGTCGGGCACGATGCTCTCCAGGGTCTCCTCCTGGGAAAACATGGTGTGCGCCACGGGCCGGTATCCCTCCAGCGTGACGCGCCGCAGTTCCATATCCATAGGCTTCCTCTCCTTGCTCGTATTCTGTGGCAAGTATATGAGCAGGTTCGGGCCGATATGCCTGGGCGGACATAGAAAGGCTCCCGGACGTAAGTCCGGGAGCCTTTGCGCTGTTTGATCTTGGTCTGCGGGTTTACGCCGCCCGGGCCAGAGCCAGCTCCAGCCGCGCGAAGAAGTCGTCAAAAATGACCTGGGCCTCCTCGCCCATGATGATGTCGTCCCACTCGCCGGCCAGCTCAATAAAGCGTTCTCCGGGCTGCAGCACAACGCCCGCGTACACGGCGTAACGGTTCAGGAATTCCTCAAGCTCACCCTCGGGGCTCAGCTCAATGTCCTCCACGGAGCGCAGCACCAGGTCGTCGGGGCGGAAATTGCCCTCAAGGTCGGCCACAGCGATGCCGTTATCCTGGGCCCAGCCGATGGCCACCGCCCACTGGTGATCCTCGGGCACGTCCTCAAAGTCGGACAGCTCCGCCTCGGGGCTGCCGCTCTGCTCCCACAGGTAGCCAATGGCGTCCGCCCGGGTAAACAGGCCGGCCAGAGGCACGTCGGGATCATCGATCTCGATCACCTCGGGCACATCATAATCATAATTGGGGAACGGCACAAACGTACACACCGCTGTGTAAGTGATGTTGCCGTCCTCGTCCACCGTTTCCTCCCACTTGGTGAAGGTATAGGTGCCCTCGGAGGTGCTGTAGCTGGTCAGATCCTTGTCCTTGGTGTCACCCTTGGCCTGCTTGCCGTAAGTGCCGCCATCACGGGTGTCAGTCTGGGCGCCGGTAATGGTGTAGGTCACCGTGTAGGTTTTCTCCACATACTCACCCACATAGGCGTCCTTACCCTCTTCGGTTTTCACCTTTGTGATCTGAAGCTCGAAATTATCCAGGTCAAGGCCATCCTTGTGGGTGCTGACGATGTTATCGGCGGCGGCATATACGGCCGCGCCGGCCACGCTCTTGTTCTCCTCGGCCTCAGCCTCGGCGGCCATAACCGCCAGCGCCTCGGCATCCGCGGCCGATTTCAGTACGTACTTGACCACATCGTTCCCCTGCTCATCCTTCACCGTCACGGCCTCATAGCCATACATCTTGACGGTCACAGTGACACCGGGGTTGGTAGACAGGGTGGCGGTACCGTTCACGTGGATCGTATCCGACTCCCAGCTGTCTTGGACGCGGATATCCTCGCCAGGCTTATACTCGCCTTCCTTGATCCCATCCTCGCCGCACTCATTGCTGCCGAAATTGAAACCATTAACCTTCGTCACATTGTCCCAGACCACGGTGTAAGTGTACTCGGGAACGTCGTCCCCCTCGCCATCGTAGTACTCATACTTGCCGATGTCGTGGAAGGTCTTGATTGTTGCTGTCACTTCATCAGTGTCACTGTCACCCTCATGGTAGGATCCGGTGAAGGTCTGATCCGCTCCCGCCTCAGGGGCGACATAGCCATCGGGCAGCTCACCGAACTTGAATTCGCCCTCATCAATATCATCGAGAGTTTCTCCCGGAGCTGTTCCCTGGCCTACAAAAACCCATTTGCCGTTCTTATTCGTGCCATTCCCCTCGGAGTTGTCCTCATCGGTGATCTCAGGAACATCACCCTCGATCTTCAGATAGTAGTACGCATCCTGGGCGAAGGCCGGTGCGACTAAGCTGACACACAGCGCCAGCGCGGTAAACACGGCAAAGCCGCGCTTACCCATAAGTCTAAACATCTTCATTTCCTTCTTCCTTTCTTTGCGGTTTCGGACGCAAAGGTATCCGGTAACCGAACGAGCATAGGGCATCGCTTCGTCGTCGCAAAGTCCGCCCCACAGCCTCTGGTTTTGCGTCTCACGGTTTCCCGTGATTTGCCGAATTGCAACCGAACGAACGTGGGGCGGCGCCCCGACGCCTCAGGCTTTGCGTCCCACAGTTTCCCATGGTTTGCCTACACGCCTCCTGTGTCCCCGCCGCTCTTAAGCGCATCGTGCGGCGGGCCGTCTCCCCGGCGGGCTGTCGCACATACGTATCCCCTCCCTCCGCCAGAAATACCTCTTGTTCGTGCTGAAGAACAGCACGAACAAAGACCCATGGGTCTTTGCTTTTTTCATTATAGCATAGGTCAAAAACGGAAATCAATAACTAGTAGTAAAAAACTTAAAAAATCAATATCTGGGCTTTCACTTCAGCTCGGCGCGGAATTTTCCGTCCTCCACCAGGACGACGCCGTAGCCCACCCGGCTGTGTATCCCTCCGATGCTGCCGGGGTTGAAGAGCCACACCCCCCGGCTGGGCATATTCAGCCCCTCGTGGGTGTGACCGAAGCAGGCCACGTCCACGCCCTTCTCCTTTGCCGCCCGGGCCAGATGGTCGGTTCCGCTCTTTACATAGTAGCGGTGGCCGTGGGTGAGCAGGAAACGCACCCCGCCCACATCCATGATCAGTTCGTCCGGGGCCTTGTCCCAGTCGCAGTTGCCCCGCACCAGCTCCATAGGCACATCCGGGTAGGCGTCCGCCAGCGCTTCGCCGTCCCGGTAGCAGTCCCCCAGGAAAAACACGCGGGCGGGGCGCTCCCGCTCCATGGCGTCCATCATGGGGCCCAGCCGTCCATGGGAATCCGAAAATACTAAAATCTTCATATTGGTCACCATTCCCCCATCCGAACATATACTGACAGTGAACGGAGGGATTTCCTATGCCGAATTTTGACGAACTGCTCAAGGGAAAAGAGGCCGCGAGCCTGATAAAAGACCCCGGTAAGCTGGAACAGCTGCGGCAAGCGCCCGAAACCCAGAAGATTTTCGATATGCTCAGCAAAAGCACCGGGGATCTGGAGTCAGCGGCCCAGCGCGCCGCCAAAGGGGATGCCGCCCAGCTGACCGACGCCATCCGCCAGCTGATGCGTGACCCGGAGGGGGCCAGACTCCTCCAGAAAATGAAGGACAGCTTGAAATGATCTGACAGAATACCGCGCCGGGAGGGGAGAGCCATGAGCGAGCTGGAAGAAAAATTGGAAGGTATCCTGGGCAATCCCCAGGCCATGGCGCAGATCATGTCCCTGGCCCAGTCGCTCAACTTAGGCGGATCGGAACAAAGCTCCGATCAGAGCCAGGAGGCGGATCAAGCCTCCAGTCCGGCCGCGCCGGCTCAAAGTGAGAGCGCTCCCCCGGCGGCCCCCGCCGGTTTGAGCGGCGGGCTGGAGGGAATGCTGGGCGCGCTGGGCAATCTGGACGCCGGGACGCTGTCCGCCGCCGCCCAGCTCATGGGCCAGTTCAACAGCGGCGGCGGGGACGACCAGCGGGTGGCCCTGCTCACCGCCCTGCGCCCCTTTGTGAAAGAAGAACGCTATGCCAAGCTGGACAAGGCGATCCAAATCGCCAAGCTGTCCCGGCTCATCCGCGGGGGGCTGGAACTGTTCCGCGCCCGCAAGGAGGACGGCCATGTATAATCAATATCTGGACGATGACAGCTTCGTCCTGCTGGAGCCGGAGCCCCAGGGCCAGCCCGGCAACCACCCAGGCCAGGGCCAGCACCGGCAAAACCGCCCGAATCAGCCCCATCCAAGCGTCCCCCGCCGCCCTCCGGAGCCGGTCCGCTCCAAAAATGACCTGGTGGGGGAGGTGACCCGGGGGCTGGGGCAGGCGCTGGACGGGGTAATGAAGCACTTCAAGCTGGAGAATTTCGACACCGGGGACATCCTGCTGGTGCTCATCATCCTGTTCCTCTACCTGGAGGACGGGGACAATCTGGAGCTGGTCATCACGCTGGGCCTGCTGCTGCTGCTGGGATTGGATGACGGAAAAGACAAGGGGGAGAAGGATTGACTATCCCTCCCGCGGATACAGGACGGTCCCGTCAGGCAGGACAAAGATGCCATCGGTCTGATCCAGGGGGCTGACCACGTCCCGGGCGGTCATGGCATACACCACCA
>CAZCFU010000091.1:0-6028 GCA_964498005.1 uncultured Oscillospiraceae bacterium
GTCCTGATGCTCAGCTACCCCTCCGACGAGGTGGGCAACCACCTCATCAGCCTGGACGCCCTGGACGAGAAGGGGGTCGACCCCTACAAGGACGTGCTCACCCTGGAGCGGTACCGGGAGCTGTTCGGCTATGAGAAGCACCCCTTCACCGGCGTGGACTATGTGGCCTACTACCAGGAGCTCATCCGGGACTGCGGGGCCGAGGTGGAGATCATCTTCGCCAACGATCCCCGTGCCATCCTGCCCTATACCAAGAATGTGCTGTGCTGCGACATCCACACCCGCCGGCGCACCAAGCGGCTGCTAAAAGCCGCCGGCGCAGAAAAGGTGTTCGGCCTGGACGAGATCCTGAACGCCCCCGTCAATGGCGGCGGGTATAACGAGCGCTACGGCCTGCTGGGCTCCAACAAGTCCACCGAGGAGCAGGTGAAGCTGTTCCCCCGGGACTGCCAGGGGCTGGTGGAGGCCATCCAGAAGAAGCTGCTGGAGAAAACCGGCAAGCATGTGGAGGTCATGGTCTACGGCGACGGCGCCTTCAAAGACCCGGTGGGCCAGATCTGGGAGCTGGCCGACCCGGTGGTATCCCCCGCCTACACCGCCGGCCTGGAGGGCACCCCCAATGAGCTGAAGCTGAAATACCTGGCCGACAACGACTTTGCCCACCTGTCCGGCGACGCGCTGAAGGAGGCCATCAAGGACCGCATCCACAAGAAGGACGGGGATCTGGTGGGACAGATGGTGTCGGAGGGCACCACCCCCCGCCGCCTCACCGACCTGATCGGCTCCCTGTGCGATCTGACCTCCGGTTCCGGCGACAAGGGTACCCCGGTGGTATTTATCCAGGGGTATTTCGACAACTACACCACAGAGTAAAAAACGCAAAGGCCCTTGCCGGGAAAACACCGGCAAGGGCCTGAAAATTATTTGGCATAAAGGATGCGGCTATGGGGCAAGCCTCCTTTTGTCCCTGCCGGGAATAGAATGGGATATCCGGGCAAGCGCAACAGGAGGATGAATACCTTGGAAATCTATGTTGTAAAAAGCGGCGACACCATCTATCAAATCGCCCGCCGATATTCCACATCAATGGACAGCATCATCTCAGCCAATCAACTGCAAAACCCCAACGTACTGTCCGTGGGGCAGGCGCTGGTCATCCCGAACATGGAAACCCGCCACACCGTGAGCCGCGGCGATACCCTGTACTCCATCGCGCGCGGGTATGACGTAAGCCTTCAGCGCCTCATCGCGGCCAATCCTCAAATCGCCAATCCCAGCCGTATTTACCCCGGGCAGACGATCGTCATTCCGGCCGACGGCCAGCAGATGCGGGAGATCGTCGTCAATGGCTACATAACCCATACCGCGGACAGCACGCTGAACGCCACACTGCCCTACCTGACATTCCTCTCGCCCTTTTCTTACCGTTCCGATATGCTGGGAAATCTGACGCCCACCTTCAACCTGGATATAGGGCTCTCGGTTGGGCAGCGCGCGGCAAATCTGCTGACGCTTACAAACCTGCTGGAGGCGGGCGGATTCTCCAGCCAGATCGCCCACGCCATTTTGACCGACCAGACCGTGCAGGACACATTTTTGGAAAACACAGAGGCATTGCTGCGGCAGGGCGGCTGGTACGGCGTGAATGTGGACTTTGAGTATGTCTATCAGTTCGACCGGGAGAGCTACAATCAATTCCTGCGCCGTCTGACGGAGCGGATGCACCGGCTGGGCTATATTGTGGTGACCGCGCTGGCGCCCAAGCTCTCAGACGACCAGCAGGGACTTCTGTACTCCGCCCACGACTATGCCGCCCACGGCCAGATCGTGGACTACGTTGTCCTCATGACCTATGAATGGGGCTATACCTACGGCCCGGCCATGGCGGTGGCCCCCCTCAACATGGTGCGCCGGGTGCTGGACTACGCCGCGCGGGTCATGCCGGCGGGAAAGATCCTCATGGGCGTGCCCAACTACGGCTATGACTGGACGCTGCCCTTCGCGCAGGGCACGGCGGCACGCTCCCTCTCCAACATGGACGCCGTCGCGCTGGCCGGACAGGTGGGGGCGCGCATCCAGTACGATCAGGCGGCCCAGTCCCCCTTCTTCCGCTACTACGACGGGGACGGCAGGCAGCACGAGGTCTGGTTTGAGGATGCCCGCAGCCTCCGGGCCAAATACGCCCTGGTGGACGAATACGGCCTTGCCGGCGTCAGCTTCTGGAACCTGAACAAGTTTTTCCGCACAAATTTTATCGTGCTGGAGTCCATGTTCAGCGTAGAAAAAGTGCTGTGACCACCGATCCAGTTCAAAGAGAGGGCCGGGAAAAGTCCCGGCCCTCTCTTTTGCCCCTTGCGTCACTCCCCGGGGCCGGGGGATATCACCTTCCTGAGGTTCCAGTTCATCGCCGCTTTCCGGGCGGCGTCCTGGCGCTCAGCCTCATTTTTGTAAGAGAGCTCCGCCGTGTGGGCGCCGCAGTCCACGCACTGGACGTACACACACCAGCCGCCCTCCTCCTCCATGCTCCCTACGCCGCCGCAGCAGGGGCAGTCCTGCAAGTCGATCTCCTCAAAATGATCCATTGTCTGTCCTCCTGTCATTTGTTTACCCATTTCGTATAATGTACCACAGAAAATGAAAAAGTACAACGAGGTTTTTGCTCAAGCCGGTTCAAAAAATTAGCCGCGCGTCACACCAAATCGGCTGAGGAAAGTTGCGGAAAACCGCTGTTTGTGGTATATTCCGTACAGCTGAAAACGTGTAGAACCTGATAGCGGAGAAATTCGGGGAAAATTTTGATGCCTCAAAATCCCTAACGGATCCTCAACCATCGCCGTGCTATACTCCAATCACAGGTTGCAACCCTGATACAAATCAAACAGAAAGGAACTCCGCTATGAAATTCACGAAGAAAAACGCTTTTGCCATCGGCACCGCCGTTATGATGACGGCTGCCCTGGCCACCTTTGCCTCCGCCTCCACCCCTGCCTCCAGCAGCGTTCTCGTCAATATGAACGAGGATAGCCTCTGGGTCGAGGCCGTCGACGTGGATCTGTCCACCATGGACTTCAGTCAGGCGCTGGAGAGCACGCCCGTTGCTGCCGGCGCCATCGACCCTGAGGACGTCCCCTGCTCCGTGACCGCCGCTGCTCCCGCCGTGGAGACGGGTGTGGCCAGTGTCGTCATCGCCGAGATTGGCGGCGTGGACCTGTCCACCATAGGTTTCGGCCAGGTGCTGGAGGACACGCCGATCCCCGTAGGCACCATTGATCCTGCCGCCGTCAACGGCAGCGGCACCACCCAGGCCAAGCCCGCCGAATAATTCCCGCCTCGCGGACGCGCAGTTATACAACCGATCATACGCTCTCCCTCAGGGAGACGGAATCAGGGCGGCGCGTAGCCGCCCTGATTCCCCATATTTTGAATGGAGAAGGATATACGCCATGAGGATTTTGTATGTGGAAGATGAACCGGAGCTGTCCGACATCGTGTGTGCCGGTCTGCGTAAGCGCGGTTATTCGGTGGACGCGGCCTATGACGGCGAGGAGGCGCTGGACTATTACCACGCCTATGAGTACGATGTCATCGTGCTGGATCTGAATCTTCCGGCGGTGGACGGCCTGGAGGTACTGCGCCAGATCCGGCAGGTGGACAGCAGGGCCAAGATCCTCATCCTGTCGGCGCGGGACGCCGTGGGAGACAGGGCCAAGGGGCTGGATATGGGGGCCAATGACTATCTGACCAAACCCTTCGACTTTTTGGAGCTGGAGGCCCGGATCAGGACCCTGTGCCGGATCGCCTACATCCAGGTGGCCAATGTGCTCACCTGCGGCGGTCTGAGTGTGGACATGGCGGTCAAATCGGCGTCATTTGGCGCGGTCAAGCTTCCGCTGACCAGGAAGGAGTACGCCATCCTGGAGTATCTGACGCTCCACAAAAACCAGGTGGTGAGCACCAGGCAGGTGATGGAGCACGCATGGGACAGCGAGGCGGACCTGTTCCCAGACACGCTGAAATACCACATCCACGCCATTAAGAAAAAGCTGTCTGAGGCGGGATGCAAAAAGGACTTGATCCGCAATGTGCGCGGAGTCGGATATTTGCTGGGAGATGAGCCATGATGAAAACAAATTCCCTGTGCTTCCGCCTGACGCTGATAACGGGTACGATCCTGCTTCTGTGTTCCATTGCGCTCACCCTGTCGGCCTCTTATAACGCCGGGAAGCAGCTGTCGGCCGTTGCGGTAATCGCACCGTATGAAATTGGCATTACTTTTGCTCCAGGTCAAGTGCCCGTGGGCCAGGATAGTGCCCCCATCCTCACACCTGCGGCGGGGGTCGCCAGTGTGACCATGGCGCGGCGTAATTTTGATCTGGCGGGGTTAGCTGCTCTTATTGTGATCTCCATTGTGGGGACGGGGGCGGTCTATTTTGCGACAAGACGGGCCCTCCAGCCGATTCAAGAACTGAGCAGGCAGATGACCGCCATCACGGAGAACAATCTGGACGTCCGGGTGGATGTGGGCCAGCGCACAGATGAGGTGGGAACCCTCTGCCGATCGTTCAATGTCATGCTGGAGCGGCTGAGCGATTCTTTTGCGGCCCAAAAGCAGTTTTCCGCCAACGTGGCCCACGAGCTGAAAACCCCGCTGGCTACCATGCAGGCCAGTGTTCAGGTGCTTCGGCTGGATGAAGCGCCCACCGGGGATGACTGCCTCAGGATGCTGGACGTGGTGGAGCGCAACACCGCGCGGCTGCGGGCCGTAATTGATGATCTGATGCGCCTTTGTGATGAGCAGAACCAGTTTGAAAAAACTGAGGTATCTCTGTCAAAGCTATTCTCCGATATTTTTGCGGAGCTGGCTCCGAAGATGGAAGAAAAGCATATTTGTGCGGAGATCAACTGCGAACCGTTCCCCACGGTAACAGGGAACGAGGGCCTGCTGTATCGTGCCTTTTTCAATTTAACGGAAAACGCCGTAAAGTATGGTCGGGAGGGCGGAATCATCCAGGTTTCCTCAAGCCGCGAGGGGAATACGGGAGTGATCCGCATCCGGGACACAGGGATCGGCATCCCACAGGAGGAGCTGCCCCATATTTTTGAGCCGTTCTACCGTGTGAGCAAATCCAGAACAAGGAAAACAGGCGGGGCCGGGCTGGGGCTTGCCGTCGTAAAAACGATCATAGAGCGCCACGGGTGGAGCGTTTCTGTGAGCAGTACGGTCGGGGTGGGGACGGAATTTGTGATTCATTTATACAAAAGCGGACGATAGAACAGCGGGGCCTGTCTACTGTCGGCAATCGCGCGTGCCTTGAAAACGGCCGCGGAATCATGTATGCTAAAGGAAACTACGCCAAGGGAGGCCGTCGTATGCCCCACATCCTGATCGTCGAGGACGATACCGATATCAACAACTCCACCGCCGAATACCTGCGGCGGCAGGGCTGTGTCTGCGCCCAGGCCTTTTCCGGCACGGAGGGGCGGCTGCTGTGGCAGACGGGCGGATATGATTTGCTGTTGGTAGACCTGATGCTTCCGGGCCTGTCCGGCAATGAACTGATCGCTGAAGTTCGCAAAACCAGCGCTGTGCCGATCATCGTGCTGTCGGCCAAAACGGAACTGTCCGACAAGGTGGAGCTGCTGAGCTCCGGCGCGGACGACTACCTGACCAAGCCCTACCAGCTGGAGGAGCTGTGGGCCAGGATCCTGGTGCAGCTGCGCCACGCCAGCGCCGCCCCCACGGGCGCGCGGCTGTGCTGCCGGGACTGGGTGCTGGACCTGGATGAGATGACCCTGACGGCGGCGGGCCAGCCGGTAAATCTCACCGCCCACGAATTCAAGATCGTGGAGCTGCTGGCGGGCCGCCCCAAGCGGGTGTTCACCAAGCGGCAGATCTACGAGGCGGTGTGGGAGCAGGACTACGCCGTGGAGGACAAGACCATCACCGTCCACATCAGCAACATCCGGGCCAAACTGCGCCCCAGCGGCACGGACGGCTACATCCAGACCGTGTGGGGCATCGGCTTCA
>CAZCFU010000092.1:0-3543 GCA_964498005.1 uncultured Oscillospiraceae bacterium
GCCACACCGATGTACTTGTTATAGCCCAGAGAGGGGGTATAAGTCACGGTGGGGAGCTGAGCGGCCTGGAACACGATGCTGGCGACCACGTCGCGGCGGGTGTTCGCGGCCAGAGTGTTGGCGTAGTGGGTGTTCTGCACGTCCTTCAGCAGGCCCACCAGGGTGCCGTCGCTGGAGGCGTTGACGTTCCAGCCAATGCCGGTGTACTCGTGGTTCTTGCCGTAGCCCATGGCGCGCAGCACCATGACCAGGGTCTCATAACCGGTCACGTTGGCGATGGGACGGAAGTAGCCGTTGGAGCCCACCATGATGCCGGCGTCGTAGCACCAGCCGATGTAGGGGGCGAACCAGTCGCTCTCCTTCACGTCGATGAAGCGGCTGGCCGCGACCTCAGCGTACAGGTTGTTCTTCAGAGCGCTGGTGTCGCCGGTCATCAGGCGGTACAGCACGGCGGCCATCTCAGAGCGCATGATGCCCTGATCAGGCTTGAAGCTGCCGTAGTCGCCGGTCATGACGCCCATGCCGTACAGCACGTCGACCGCTTCCTTGAACTCTTCGGTGATATTCCCCGCGTCGGGGTAGATATCCCGAGCGTTCACGTCCTTGGCGGCGTTGGCGGTGACCATCAGGGAGAAGGCCATGACCATCGCCAGGACGAGCGCGAGGAACTTCTTCAAGTTTCTCATAGGATTTGTTTCCTCCTTGTTTATTTTTGCCGGAATCTGGGCACTTTTCCGAGGTTTGTCAGGATAAGTCATCCTCTCGCCGCGGTCAAGTGTCTCGCTTCAGGCTGGGGTCATTATAACAACCCCGGCCGCCAAAAGTCAATAGGCCAAGCCCAAGTGTAACACAACTGTAACAATGGCAGCAGTTGCCTGTTTTCGTGCCCCGGGGGGGTGGATCGGCCCGGTTTTTTTCAAATTTCGACATTTATATACAAGGTATTGTTCTGCCCGGGCTTGGCGCTCCCAGACCTTGTGCCCGGGGCCCTTGGGGCCCGCGGGGCGGGGGCGCGCCCCGGCCCATCCGCCCCCCTCCCCGCTGTATGAGGGGAGAAAACATCCTATCATTTGCGTCAAAAAAGCGCGCTCAAACGGGCGGACGGCGGCTTTTGGGGTACGTCCCGGCCCTTGAGAGGATGACTTATCCTCTCAAACGGCTGCGTAAAGTGTCGAACTTTGAGCAAAATATTATAAGGAGGAAACAAATCCAATGAGAAACTTGAAGAAGTTCCTCGCTCTGGTTCTGGCGATGGTTATGGCCTTCTCCCTGATGGTCACCGCCCACGCCGAGAATCCCAAGACGGACTATCCCGACATGGATACCGTTTTGCCCGAGTTCGAGGAAGCGGTTGACGTCCTGTCCGGCATGGGCGTGTTCCGCGGCAACAACGGCCAGTTCCTGCCGCAGAACAAGATCATGCGCTGCGAGGCCGTCGCCATCCTGTACCGCCTGGTCACCCACGACGTGGATGACACCCAGGTGGCGCTGTACGCCCCCCTGGCCACCTACTTCAACGACGTGAAGGCGACCGACTGGTTCGCCCCCTACGTGGGCTTCGCCGTTGACGCGGGCTACATCAAGGGCTACAACGGCAACTTCAACCCCTACAGCAACGTGACCGGCTATGAGATGCTGGCCATGCTGCTGCGCGCCGTGGGCTACGGCAAGAACGGCGAGTTCACCGGCATGGGCTGGCAGATCAACGTGGGCGCCCTGGCCGAGTCCCTGGGCATCCTGGTGGACATCGAGTCCACCCACTACGCCGACACCCTGTCCCAGCCCTCCCCCCGTGAGGTCGTGGCCGACCTGACCTTCCAGGTCGCCGCCTACGTCCCCACCGTCCGCTATGAGTACGGCCACTACAACAAGTACATCGGTGTGGCCAGCGCCCAGGGCGGCAACTACCTGAACTTCACCTTGGGCGAGCGTGAGTTCGGCCTGCACCCGGCCTACGGCGTCGTCGTGGGCAACCAGGCCACCGGCGAGAACAGGACCCTGCTGGGCCAGGGCTTCTCCTCCTCCGGCACGGCTGCCGAGCCCGTCAGGGACAAGTGGGGCTACCCCGTCAAGGTCTATACCTACACCGATGATAACGGTGACCTCCAGACCGTGTTCGTCTATCGGTTCAAAAACGACGACACGCTCAATCCCGACTATGACAAGAGTTCGATCATCGTCACCGTGGCAGATGGCAAGGAAACCGATGAGGCGAAGGATGACGGCTCAACGGAAACCTGCGACATCGGCGTCTATACCACCGGCGGCAGCGCTGGCGGAAGCGGCGATCAGTACGCGTACCAGGGCTCCATGAAGTTCAACTACAAGACCGGCCTGGATCTGTTCGGCCACCAGGCCACGGTGTGGTATGACTGGAACTCTCTCTCCTCCGGCTACACGACCTACGCCCTGATCGACGAGGCCACCTGGGTCAAGCCTGTGTACGCTGAGGACGCCAAGCTGTCCGAGGACAGCGCCAAGAACGATCCCACGAAGGCCCTGCTGGGCCGCGCCGCCCAGGCCGCCGGCTTCTCCGTGGATCTTAACAAGTCCAAGGCCCACTTCAGTGACCGTTTCAGCCAGATGGGCACCAGCACCGCCGCCAACGGCACTGACAACGCCAGCCCCATCCGCACCTACCTGCTGATCTCCAACAGCGGCAACAAGCAGGTTGACGTGGTCATCGCCCTGAGCGCCGTGGTGGGCCAGATCGCCGAGAAGAACACCACCGCGGCCACCCAGTACCTGACCCTGGGCGACAACGTCGCCAACACCGCCGCGACCAACAAGTTCGGCAACGGCACCGGCGTCAATGCTGACCGCATCTTCCTGGACAACCTGACCCCCGACACCAAGGAGGAGCAGAGGCAGGTCGGCGAGCTGGTCACCGCTTACCAGATCGTGGGCACCGGCTTCACCCTGGCTGACGCCGCCAGCGACGCCGGCATCACCACCGATGACGACTGGGCGGAGGTTCAGTACCAGCTCGATCCCATGAAGTACCGCGACATCACCGTCGCCACCTACTTCGCCCCCAATGCCACCACTACCCCGACCACCGTCACCATTGACAGCTTCGACAACGTCATCATCAGCGTGACTCCCGCCGGTGAGGACGCGGTTCAGATGTCCGGCATCACCTGGGGCGACGGCACCAACAGCAAGATCATCAGCAAGGCCCTGCCCATCCCCGTCAACGAGACCACCGCCACCGCCGGTGAGATCATCATCACTGCCGGCATGACCTACCGTCTGTTCGAGGATCTGGTGGGCCGCTTCATCAGCCTGATCGAGGTACCCACCGCCAAGTTCATCTACGGCACCTATGCGGGCTATAATGTGGACGGCTACAACGCCGGCACCAGCAAGTACAACCTGGTGGGCGTGGATCTGGACTCCAAGATCCAGTCCGATAATCCCATCAAGTCCTATAACAGCACTCCCATCGACGGCACTGAGTACAATAAATTGACCGTGACCAAGCTGGATCAGGGCGTCACCACCGTCGTTGACGGCGGCGCCGGCAACGAGATCCACGCCGGC
>CAZCFU010000092.1:3643-6007 GCA_964498005.1 uncultured Oscillospiraceae bacterium
CGCCGGCAACGAGATCCACGCCGGCTACGACACCGGTTATATGTACAACTCCGCCACCGGCGATGTGAGCGCCACTCTCACCGGCATTACCGCGATGGCCGCCACTTCCTGGAACTTCGACAGCGCTGACGCTGCCCACGGCTTCAAGAAGGTGTCCAGCGGCGGCGTTGACTACCTGGTGACCAACGACACCGAGTTCATCATCGTGACCGGCACCGGCACCGCCACCCTGAAGGTGGAGACCGCCAAGGGCATCACCGGCCTGCTGGCCGGCGGCACCAGCGCCGACATCACCCACACTACCTATGCCGGCACCGGCGCGGTCAAGGACACCGACAACATGGTCTACTTCCAGACCGACGTTGATGTGTTCGGCACCGCCTACGTCAACAACAACCGCACCATCCAGAAGGTCATCCTGGCCGACGGCAACCTGACCCGCTGGAACGCGCAGCAGCTGTACTACAACTTCGACCAGGCTGACGCCACCGGCGTACACCTGACCGGCGCCGAGCCCTCTAATCCCAACCAGTCTGGCGCCAGCGTGGAGCAGTACGCCCTGTGGAACAACGGCAAGCTGGGCTACTACTTCATCGACACCAGCGTGAGCACTCAGGTTCCCGCCGCCCCGGGCACCCCGGGCTCCACCTGGACTGCCACCAGTGACGTCGAGACGCAGACCTTCTACACCCTGTCCCCGATCACGGAAGTGAGCGGCGTCACCGTCTATAAGGCCGTGGCCCTGGCGGATCCCGCCAAGGTGGACTACACCACCGGCCACAACTCCAAGTCCGGCGGCAACGAGGTGACCTACCAGTATGTCACCGTCAACAACCTGTCCACCGGCCTGCTCGAGAAGGACGGCGACCAGCTGGTGTACAGCATTGATCCCGACGTGATCGTGTGCGACGTGCAGTATAAGGTCAGCCCCGTCACCGTCAGCGCCACCCGCAACGAGATCACCAACATCAGGCAGCTGAACGACGCGGTGTCCGTCAAGCTGACCAATCCCGGTACCTTCGGCTATGTGGACATCGAGGTCGCCGTGGTGTACGAGGGCTCCGTGATCACCTGCATCTACGTGGTCAATGTGCCCGCTCTGAGCACCTGATCCCGCTGTCTGACAGCACATCCAATTTGTCTCCTTCCGGCTTAACGGTCGGCTTTGAAGAAGCGCAAAGCGGAGAAGGAAAGGCCCCCCGGATATCCGGGGGGCCTTTCTCTGCCCGCGCTCAGGCGAAGGCGATGTACGCGTACTCGCAGTTATAGAGATTGATGATATAGCCTGAGAGCGTGGGGATCTGGAAACCGTTTTCCACGATTTTCGCATAGCCCGCTTTCTCCGTCCCGGCGATGATCATGATCGAGGAACCGCTGTTGTTTATGCCCTGGATGAACACCAGCTTGGGGGTGAAGCCCACGCTGACCTCCTGGGCCTTGCCGTCATTGCCGCTGTACACGCCGTAGGTAATTTGGTGCACCTCAAACACCTGGAGGCGCTCGTCCAGGTCGGCTACGGCCTCCGCGCGGGCCTGGGCCTCGGCGTCCAGCTGGGCCTCCACCTTTTCCATGTTCTCGTTGAGCGGCGCGGGCGAGAACGTGTCGGACGATTCGATGAGATTGAATTTGTACGTTTCGGTTTGTTGCATAATTTTATCCCTCCCACAAGGGAGGGATAACGGCCCCCGGGTTGCCGGTTTGCGTGCAAGGGCGGCCGGCCCTTTTTGCTATTGACAAAACCCCGCATAAAAACTATAATAATATATGAGGAGTCCCGTGAGCTTTGAGCAAGCGGCTTGGCTCTAACAGTTTTCGAAGTCTATGCTATGCACAGACAGCCGTCACTTGCCAGAGTGGCGGCTGTCCCTTTTTACCCGAACTGTCACGGTAAAACCGCAAACGTGGAACGTTAAGGTAATAGGCATTTGCTCACCCCCTTTCGGAGATGCGCCAAGCCGCCGGTCGTTGCTCAATTTTTGTCTCACGGAACTCCCAGGAATTATTTTACGATATTTGAGTGAAAATGTCAATGCGGCACGGAAACTGGGGCCCCACAAAGCCGCCCTTGAAGTCAACGTTGCACCGCAAAGCCCCCGCCAATGGCGGGGGCTTTGCGCGTTATGCATTCCGCTTTTTCATCACGAACAGGAACCCGACCATGAGGGCCGCGCCGATGGGCAGAGCGATGAGCCCCGGCGCGCCCGCGAAGGCCAGCACGCCCGCGATGAGGTAAGTAATGCCCGCGATCACCGCGCAGGAGATGGCGTAGGGCAGCTGGGTGGACACGTGGTTGACGTGGTCGCACTGGGCGCCGGCGGAGGCCATGATGGTGGTGTCGGAGATGGGGGAGCAGTGGTCGCCGCA
>CAZCFU010000093.1:0-6002 GCA_964498005.1 uncultured Oscillospiraceae bacterium
TTCTTGACAACTTGATCGAAGCGCGCAAAAAGGCTGTGGAGCAGTACAACTCATCTGTGGACTTCATTCAAGGGATATGCGGGGAATTTGAGAGATATACCCAGATCTCACCCCGGTACTACGAGAAATACGACGTGAAGCGGGGCCTGCGCAATCAGGACGGCACCGGCGTCATGGCCGGCGTCACCCTCATCGGCAACGTGAAGGGCTACGTCATGGAGGACGGCGAGAAGGTCCCCACTCCCGGCCGCCTGCTCTACCGGGGCATCAACGTGGAGGATCTGATCCAGGGCTTCACCGACGCGGGCCGGTTCGGCTATGAGGAGACCGCCTATCTGCTGATGTTCGGCGGCCTGCCCACCACAGAGGAGCTCCAGCAGTTCCGGGACACCCTGGCCTTCTTCCGGGACCTGCCTCCCAACTTTACAGAAAACATGATCCTCACCGCCCCCAGCCACGACATCATGAACGCGCTGGCCAGCTCGGTGCTGGCGCTGTACTCCTACGACCCCGACCCAGACAACAACACCCTGCCCATCGAGATGGTCCAGGCTATCCGGCTCGTCGCCCGGTTCCCGGTGATCGTGGCCCATGCCTACGCCGCCAAAAAGCACTACTTTGACCGGGAATCCCTCTACTTACACCGTCCCCAGCCCGAGCTGTCCGTGGCGGAGAACTTCCTGTATTCCGTCCGGCAGAACAACGAATTCACCGAAGAGGAGGCCCGCCTGCTGGATCTGTGCCTGGTGCTCCACATGGAGCACGGCGGCGGCAACAACTCCGCCTTTGCCTGCCGGGTGCTGTCCTCCTCCGGCACGGATATCTACTCCGCCATCGCCGCGGCGGTGGGTTCGCTGAAGGGCCCCAAGCACGGCGGCGCCAATATGCGGGTCATGAGTATGTTCCAGGACATCGAGGCCAACGTGAAGGACTGGAAGGACGACGAGGAAGTGTCCGCCTACCTGACCAAGATCCTGAAGAAGGAGGCCGGGGACGGCTCCGGCCTGATCTACGGCATGGGCCACGCCGTCTACACCATGTCCGACCCCCGGGCGGTGATCTTGAAGCGGTTCGCGAAGGGGCTGGCGGAGAAAAAGGGGATGAAGGACGAGTTTGAGCTGTTCGAGACGGTGGAGCGGCTCAGCCCCGACCTGTTCCACAGCGTCACCGGTCAGGAAAAGGCCATGTGCGCCAACGTGGATATGTACTCCGGCCTGGTGTACAAGATGATGGACATCCCCCCCGAGCTGTACACCCCGCTGTTCGCCATCGCCCGCATCGTGGGCTGGTGCGCCCACCGGGTGGAGGAGGTCTACAACCCCTACGGCCGCATCATCCGTCCGGCCTACAAGGCGGTGGGGCCCAAGCGCTCCTTTATCCCGCTGGAGGAGCGGGGCTGAGGGAAGATACACAGAACATCGCATATTCCTGCCAGACTATTGACAACAACCCGTATTTGGGCTATGCTCTGAACGAATAAAAACAGGGGGAGGTGTTGAATATGGCAAGATATAAGGTGACATATACGATTTATAAGGATCCCACCGGCAAGACCCTCAAAGGCCCCTCCTTTATCCACTGGCTAGGCGATCTCTGCTCCGGGGCCTGTCTAATGGGGATCATCTTGGTGATCCTCTCCTTTATGGAGGACTTTGGCACTGCATCCATCATTACCGGTATTGTTATGGCCGTCGCGGGCCTCGCTCTGGGCACGGTCCTGCACAAGAAGGCCAAAAAAGATGCAGAAGAGGCGTTCCTAAAAGCCCTGGCTCAGATGGAAAGCCAGCCTCAGAAAAAAGATTGACTTACATAGAAGAAGGGCCCCCATGTGGAGGCCCTTCCTTATTTATACCCTTTTCCAAACCGCCCCGCCGGGCACGTCGGTGACCTCGATGCCCTGGGCTTTCAGCTCGTCCCGGATGCGGTCGGCCTCGGCGAAGTTCTTGGCCTTTTTCGCCTCCGCCCGCTGGAGCACCAGCGCGTCGATGGCCGGGTCGCCCTCGCCCTGGATGGTGAAGCCGTCCGCGCCGGCGGTCCTGGCCTGGGCGGCCTCCTTCTCCCGGAGCGCCGCCGCTTTCTCCAGCAGGGACAGGGACAGCACCTGGTCAAAGCTGGCCAGCACCGCCCGCTTGGTCACGTCGTTCACCGGGGCCTTGAGCACGTCATACAGTCCTGTGATGCCAATGGAGGTGTTCAGATCGTTGCCCTCCTGTGTGAGGAACTTCTCCTTGATCTGGGCGGCGGGCGCCTCGTCCACCTCGCCGTCTGTCCCGGTGAGGGCGGCGACCCGCTTGATGAGCTTGCTGTAGGCCCCCGCCGCGTTGTCCAGGTTCTCCCAGGAGAACACCAGCCCCTTGCGGTAGTGGCTTTGCAGGCAGAAGAACCGGTAGGCCAGGGGGTCGTAGCCCTTTTCCTCCAGCAGGGAGACGGTGAGGAACTCCCCCCTGGACTTGGACATCTTGCCGGAGTTGGTGTTCAGGTGGTGGACGTGGAACCACTGCTTGCACCAGGGGTGGCCGAGATATGCCTCGGACTGGGCAATCTCATTGGTGTGGTGGGGGAAGGCATTGTCCACCCCGCCGCAGTGGAGGTCGAGGTACTCACCGTTGAACTTCATGGAGATGCAGGAGCACTCGATGTGCCAGCCGGGGTAGCCCACGCCCCAGGGGGAGTCCCACTTCAGCGCCTGATCCTCAAACTTGGACTTGGTGAACCAGAGGACGAAGTCGTTCTTGTTGCGCTTGTTGGCGTCCTCCTCCACGCCCTCGCGGACGCCCACGGCCAGATCCTCCTCGTCGTGGTCGTTGAACACATAGTAGCGGTCTAATTTGGAGGTATCGAAGTACACGTTGCCCCCGGCCGCATAGGCGTAGCCCTTGTCGATCAGCCCGGACACGACCTTGATGAACTCGTCGATGAGACCGGTGGCGGGCTGCACCACGTCGGGGGTCTTGATGTTCAGCTTGGCGCAGTCGTCGAAGAAGGCGTCGGTGTAGAATTTCGCGATGTCCATGACGGACTTGTTCTCCCGCTTGGCGCCCTTGAGCATCTTGTCCTCGCCGGTGTCGGCGTCGGAGGCCAGATGCCCCACGTCGGTGATGTTCATCACCCGGTTCACGTCGTAGCCCTCGTACCGCAGGAACTTTTCCAGTACGTCCTCCATGATATAGGAGCGCAGGTTGCCGATGTGGGCGAAGTGATAGACAGTGGGGCCGCAGGTGTACATCTCCACCCGGTTAGGGGTGTGGGTGACGAACTCTTCCTTCTTATGGGTGGCGGAATTGTAAAGATACATGATAGCTTCCTCCGTTTCAGCTTTTCTCTTGTTCAGATGATTGGGCGGGGACGGCCCCCGCGGTTTTCTGTTCCGTAAAGTTGGCGTCCAGCAGCTTCTCCAGTGCCTCCACCCGGTCTGACAGGGCGGCGATCCGCTCCAGGGTGGGGTTCTTCACGCTGGTCTGATCCACCTCGTCGGCGTAGTGGGTGGAGCGCCCGGCGATCTTCACGATTTGGGCCGGGATGCCCACGGCGGTGGCGTCGGGGGGCACCTCGGACAGCACCACCGCGTTGGCGGCGATGCGGGCGTTGTCCCCCACCTTGAAGGGCCCCAGCACCTTGGCCCCGGTGGAGATGAGCACGTTGTTTCCAATGGTGGGGTGGCGCTTGCCCTGGTCCTTGCCGGTGCCGCCCAGGGTGACGCCGTGGTAGATGAGGCAGTCGTCCCCCACCTCGGCGGTCTCGCCGATGACGATGCCCATGCCGTGGTCGATGACCAATCGGCGCCCTATGCGGGCGCCTGGATGGATCTCGATGCCCGTCCAGAACCGGCTCCACTGGGACACCAGCCGGGCCAGGAATTTCAGGTGGTGGCGGTACAGGAAGTGGGCCAGTCTGTGGTAAAGGGTGGCGTGTACCCCGGGGTAGAGCAGAAAGATCTCCAGCCTGCTCCGGGCCGCCGGATCCCGGGCCTGGTAGGCCCGCAGCGTCTCGCCCAATCGGGTCATAGAAAAAGTTCCTCCTTGTCCAAATAAAAAACCTCCCACGCCCGGCAAAGGGCATGAGAGGCGAAATTGATCCGCGGTTCCACTCTCGTTTGTTACTCATGGCCGTGACGTGGCCGGACGGGGGGCGTCCGCATCCCCCTCGCTCCCGCTTGCATTTCGTCCCGTTCTTCCCTGAGGGCCTTTTCAGCCGGGAGGCCCCTCTCTGACAGGTTCAAAACGGTCTACTTCCCGCGTTCATCGCGATATTTGGTTTTCATACCGTTCCAGTATATTATCACAGAGCTCGGAAGGTGTCAAGCGCTTAGTATTCGTGGAGGAAATAAAGCAGATCCCGGTGCTGACGGGACAGGGTGAAGCTGGTGTTGCCAAAGCTCTCAACGAGATAGACCGTCTTTCCGCTCCGGTATCGGCAGGTGCTTTTGATGATATCTCCGTCCGCGATGATGGTCAGGATACACATATGGTTTGGCTGGCCGCCGTTCCCGTCCGCACCGGCGGTGTAAGATACCAGGACGCCCTGTCCAACTACGCAGATGGCGGCGCATTGGGCGGGCTGGCCGTCGATTTGAAGGAGGCTGTCATCCACCAGGTCAGGGCTTAAGTCAACGCCGTATGGGTATGTCGATTCCGGGTCAGAGAGCAGTTTGGCGACCTCCTCGTTTTCCAACAGCCGCGCGGCCAGCCAGAACTCATCCTGGGTAATCATGGCGGAAGGGCAGATTTTGGCGGCTTGGGCGGCGGACACCGGCTGGGTGTCCATGGAATAGACCTGAAAGGGATTGAGCCAGAGCAGCAGCAGCCCAGCCAGGGCGCAGGCCAGCAATACGGACAGGACAGTGAGCAACCGCTGTGTGCGGCGCAGGGCCTGCCGCAGATACCCGCCCAGGCCGATGGCGGCGGCACGAACTTCCTGCTCCGCCTCCGGGGAGGGTTGCTGGGCGGGGGGAAGCCGCTCCCCCCGGATCAGTTCACCCAGGGACAACCCCAGCGCGTCCGCCAGGGGCTCCAGCAGGGACACGTCAGGGAAGCCTACGCCCCGTTCCCAGCGGGATACGGTGCGGTCGGAGATGCTCAGCCGCCGCGCCAGCTGTTTTTGCGTCAGCCCCAGCTCCTGCCGCCGGCTGGAAATGACTTGGCCCGTTTTTTGATAGTCCATATGCCCGCCTCCTTTGGCCCTTATGATATCAAAAATCGGGGCAGGGCGCAACAAACGGCGCGTGGAGTGGGGGAGCGTACGGCACGAAAGAACAAATTTTCGATTTCCTACTGGAATTTTCCGACGATGTGTGCTAATATATTATATTGACTTTATAGCGCCGCCTGTTTGCGGGGGCGGCGGCTTGGATGAGGTGATCGCGTTGAAATTCTGGATGGCAATCGTGTTAGGTCTGGTGCAGGGCGTGGCGGAGTTCCTGCCCATCTCCAGCTCGGGGCACCTGACCCTGTTACAGCACTTCTTTCACATGGAGGAGCCGGATCAGCTGTATAACATCCTGCTCCACTTCGCCACACTGGTCGCGGTGTGCGTGGTATACCGGCAGGACATCGTGGACATGGTGACGGAGTTTTTCCGCTGGATCGCGTCGCTGGCCCAGAAGGGCGAAAAGGCTCCGGGCAAGCCCCCCGAGGCCCGGCGGATGATCCTGCTGCTGATCCTGGGTACGCTGCCCCTGTTTCTGGTACTTCCCTTCGACGATCTGGTGGAGGGCATGGGGACCAACCCCATGTTCGTGTCCCTGATGCTGCTGCTTACCGGGTGTATCCTGTTCCTGTCCGACTCCTACGGCGGCGGCAAAAAGACCGCCCGCACCGCCACCGTGCAGGATGTCCTGCTGGTGGGGCTGGCCCAGGGCATGGCCACCATCCCCGGCCTGTCCCGCTCCGGCACCACCATCTCCGCCGGCATGGCGCTGGGCTTTGAGCGCGGCTTCGCCGTGCGCTTCTCCTTCCTGCTGTCCCTGCCCGCCGTGCTGGGGGCCACCCTGCTGAAGGTGGTCA
>CAZCFU010000094.1:0-5995 GCA_964498005.1 uncultured Oscillospiraceae bacterium
AGCCGTTGATGCCGAAGTTCTTGATATTGTAGCTGTTCACGTAGGCGGGCAGCTGTTTGACCACCACCTGCTGCTGGCCCAGCAGCTCGTCGACGAACAGGCAGTAGGAGCGGTCGCCGGCCTCCAGCCAGATGAGCACGCCGGCCTCAATGTCGGTACAGCCGCTCTGGAGCTGATACAGCTCCCTGGCCCGGACGATGGGATAGAAATTGCCCTGGACCTTGATGATCTCGCCGCTGCTGGAGTCATGGATGACCTCCTTGGCGGACACCTTCATGGTGGACAGGATATTGTTGATGGGAATGGTGAAGATGGAGCCGCCCACCGATACCTCCATGCCGTCCATAATGGCCATGGTCAGCGGGATGCGGATGGTGGTGGTCATGCCATTGCCCAGCGTGCTGGAGATGGACACGGTGCCGCCCAGCTCTTCCACGCCCTTCTTCACCACGTCCATGCCCACGCCCCGGCCGGAGTACTCGGTGACCTCGGTGTTGGTGGAGAAGCCGGGGGCCAGCAGGAAGTTGAGGATATCCTTGTGGCTGTACTCCACATCGGGGGAGGCGATGCCCTGGCGGATGGCCTTGGCCAGCACGGCCTGGTCGTCCACGCCCCGGCCGTCGTCGATGATCTCGATGATGACCTCGCTGCCGGTGTCACGGGCGGACAGGATGATCTCGCCCACCGGATCCTTGCCGGCGGCGACGCGCTCCTCCTGGTTTTCCTCGATGCCGTGATCCATGGAGTTGCGGACCATGTGCATGATGGGGTCGCCGATGGAGTCCACGATGGTCTTATCCACCTCGGTGTTCTCGCCGATGAGGGTGAGCTTGCACGGGCGGTTGAGCTTCTTGGTCATATCCCGCACGATGCGGGTCATCTTCTGGAACACGCCGGACACGGGGACCATGCGCAGGGACATGGACACGTCCTGAAGCTCGTCGGTGAGCTTGCGCAGCTGCCGGGCGGACTTGGAGAAGGCGTCCAGGTTCAGGCCCTTCAGGTCGGGGGAGGAGGTGACCATGGATTCGGTGATGACGATCTCGCCCACCACGGCGGACAGCTGGTCCAGCTTGGACAGGTTGACGCTGATCAGCGTCTCCTTGGGGTGCTGCTGTTGCTGCTGCTGGGCCGCGGCGGGGGCCGCCGTCCGCGCGGGGGCTGCCGCCGCGGGAGCGGGCTCCCCGGCCGCCGCGACGGCGGGCTTGGTCTCGGCGGGCTTGGCCTCGGGGGCCGGGCAGTCATAGGGCTGGTAGCCCTGCACCGAGCCCACACCCTTGACCACGGAGATAGCGCTGTTGCGCATCTCGGCGGTCTTGAACATCAGGTGGAAGCCGTTGTCAATGATGCTCTCGGAGGTGGAGGGGTCGTTCTCCACATTGGCGGGCTCAAAGATGAAGTCGTCGTCGGACACCACGTCCTTCACGGCGGTGACCACCATGAAGGCCCGCAGGCTTTCCATGCCGCAGCCCTCCTCGAAGTTCACCCGCAGCGCGCAGGGGAAGCCGCCCGCCGCGGCGGGGGCCGCCGGAGCGGGGGCCGCCTGCGCGGCAGGGGCGGGGGCGGCGGGAGCCGCGGCCTCCTCCGGCACATCCTCTCCCTTAATTTTAGCGATTAGGGTATTAATATTTGACAGGAAGCTGTCGATATCCTTATCAAGAGGCTCGCCTGCCTCCACCTTTTCGACCTCGCCCCGGAAGAAGTCGATGGACTGGAACACCACGTCGAACAGCGCCGGGCGGTTTTCCTCGGAGACCACGGACATGGTGCCTTCCCGGATGATGAAGAACATATCCTCGATCCGGTGAGCCACCGTGGCCAAAGTGTCGAACTCCATCATGGCGGAAGAGCCCTTGATGGTGTGCATGACGCGGAAGATCTCGTTCACGTTCTCCTGCGAGAAGGTGTCCACCTTTTCCGCTTCAAGGATGATGGTCTCCAGCTGTTCCAGCAGGCTGGTTGTCTCATAGATGTACATATCCAGGATTTCGTTTCCGCTGCCCATAAAAAGCACCACCTCAGTAAATATCTTTTATCTTTACTATTATCGGCAGGGCGCGGCTGAAAATTAAGTAGGTTTTCTAAGTTTTATCTCAGGGGTGTGAAAAAATGCCTGATCTTTTGGGAGTGACCAACCCGATACCGGGTCATGACAATACGAATAGCATTACAAACCGCAACGTTCCCATCTCCCCGAACAATACTCAGGTTCAGAACATCCCCGATCCCAGCCGGGTGACGGGGGCGGACAACCGCACCGAGCAGCAGGACGCCAGCCAGGCCGGCGGCCAGGTCCGGTACGACTCCAACTTCCAGACCTTTATCCAGCAGCTGCGCCAGACCCAGGACTTGACGGGCACCCTGTCCCGCCTGATGCTCCGGGAGGGGACGTCGGTGATCTCGGGCATGAGCGAGGGCATCGCCGAGGAGATGTCCCAGGCGATGGAGATGCTGAAGATGGACGAGGGCCAGCTGCTCCAGTTCCTCAGCGCCCAGATGAAGGCCGGCACCCGGTTCAGCGGGGCGCTGTTCGCCCTTCTGCGCAACGCCTATGCCCGGGCGGACGCGGACGGGGTCCGGCTGGACATCCTGAACTTTTTGAAGAGCTACAGCGACTACTCCTCCACCGGCCATCTGGAGGGCAACCTGCTGCGCAACCTGGCCAATATGGCCAACGCCATGCCCGCCAGCTGGGGGGATCAGCTGCGCCAGCTGCTGGCCCAGCTGGAAAACGGCATCGCCGCCGGAGACCGGCAGGGGAACATCAACCTTTTGCAGCAGCAGGTGTTCCCCCTCATGTCCTCCTACGTCAGCACCACCCACGACCTGGGCACCCCCCGGGAGCTGATCAGCCTGCTGGCGCTGGATCTGGCCCGGTACGAAAACGGTTCGGAGGATAAGCTCCAGGAGACCTTCCATCAGCTCACCGGATATGGTACACTGAAGGGGATGCTGGGAAACATCGACGGCCCGTCCCTGCTGAAGCTGCTCCAGAGCAGCCAGGCGAAGATGTCCTCCGCCACCCAGTTTGCCGACCATTTGGCCGCCGCCGCCGCCCGGGCCATGCGGGGGGAGGGCAGCGCCGAGGTGCAGGAGGTGTTCCGCAACCTGGTGTCCTCCATCCTCATCAACGAGAGCGTGTATATGCCCCTGGGCCACTTCCTGATCCCGCTGGAGATGGACGGGAAGATGCTGTTCTCCGAGCTGTGGGTGGACGCCGACGCGGAGGAGAAGAAGGACGGCAAGGGCCAGGGCGAGAAATGCATGAGGTTCCTTTTTAAAATAGATGTGCAGAACGTGGGCCTGTTCGATGTGGTGCTCACCAACCGGGAGCGGGAGGTGGACGTCATGGTGGCCTGTCCCGAGACGGTGGCCCCCTTCTCCAAGCAGGTGGAGCAGACCATCTCCCAGATCCTGACGCGAAACGAGCTGACCCCCACCGGGATCAGCGTGCGGAAAATGGAGCGCCCGATCACGCTGACCGAGGTGTTCCCCAAAATTTTTGAAGGGAAGAACAGTGTCAATGTCAAGGTATGACGGCAGACGGAACCCGTCCAAGAAGGCGGTGGCCCTCCAATACGAGGCGGGGAACAACGCGCCGGTGATCGTGGCCTCCGGCATGGGATATATGGCGGAGAAGATCGTGGAGGTGGCCGCCGACAGCGGCGTGCCCATCTATGAGGACAACTCCCTGGCCACTATCCTGACCCAGCTGAAGCTGGGCCAGGAGATCCCCGAGGAGCTGTACAGGGCCATTGTGGAGATCTATGTGTACTTTTTACACTTCGACCCCAATAAAGTTGAGGAGGGCGCCAAATCCAAGCCGGCGCCCCGGGCCGCGGGCAGCGGCAATCAGGCGGAGCAGGAGGGATGAGGATGGAGCAGACGTTATATCTGATGCTGGACAGCAAGAACAACCCCATTGCCAGGGGACGCGTTCAGGGGAAAACAGACGGCCCGTTCTGGCAGATCCAGGTGGAGGACGGCAAGATCGACGAGATCCTGGAACATAAGAAGCTGAAGCTGCTGTCCATCATGGACACGGGGCCCTCCTACGAAGGCGTCATTGTGCGCAGCCGCAACGATATGATCCAGCTGGAGGTCACCAAGCTCACTCCCGCGGCCGGGGATATGCGCAAGAACCTGCGGGTGATCGTCCAGTTCAACAGCTTCATCTACCCCGTCAGCGGCGCCTGGCGTGGGAGGCGGATCGTTCAATCCAACGACCTGAGCTGCGGAGGTATCGCGTTCTTCACCGACCACAGCCTCCAGATCGGGGAGCAGCTGGAGGTGGTCATCCCTGTGACCAGCCAGCCCCTGGTGGTGCGGTGCGAGCTTCTGCGGATGCGGCCCACCGAGCGGGCGGACATCCTGTACGCCGCCAAATTTGTGGGGCTGTGCAATGACGAGGAGACCCTGCTGCGGGAGGCCGTGTTCAACCTCCAGCTGCGGGGCAGGCCCAAGCCGTCCGAACGCGGCGCTTAATGGGGACGGCCGGACGGAGCCGATCCGCCCGGCCTCCCTTTCACAATAGATCAACAGCAGACACGGATAGGCGCGGGCTGCCGCGCCGGAAAGGAACGGTCACGTTACATGAGCAAGCAACCCAAGAAATCTACGATCCGAAACTGGCTGCGCCGGGGGCTGTCTGGCATCCTGTCCCTGGCGCTGATCCTTGCCCTGCTGCCGGGGACGGTGCTCCCCGCCCAGGCTGCCCACTGGGCCATGCCCTATGCCCAGAAGCTGGTGGAGTGGGGCGTCATGCGGGGCGACAACGGCAACCTGGCCCTGGAGCGCCCCATCACGCGGGCGGAGTTCGTCGCCATGATGAACCGCGCCTATGGCTACAAAAATCTGGGTGAAATGCCGTTTCCGGATGTGCGGACCAGCGATTGGTATTATCAAGATATCAATATCGCCTATAATATGGGCTATTTCAAGGGCGCGTCCGGCTATGCCCTCCCCAGGGCCAACCTGACCCGGGAGATGGCCGCCGTGATGCTGACCCGGAACATGATGCTCCAGGAAAACGTGGGCGAGGGGCTCCAGTTCAGCGACAGCCGCGCCCTCAGCGAGTGGAGCCGGGGCCTGGTGGGCGCTGCCGCCGACATGGGCATCATCGGCGGATATTCGGACGGCAGCTTCAAGCCAAAACAGAACATCACCCGGGGTGAGGTGGCCTCCATGCTGGTGAAGGCCATCGGCACCATGGTCAACACCCAGGGTGAGCACACCCTCGGCGACGTGTACGGCAACGTCACCGTCAATACCGCCGGGGTGACGCTGAAAAACGGCACCATCGCCGGCAACCTCTACCTCACCGGCGGCATCGACCTGGGCGATGTGGTGCTGGAGAACGTCAACGTGCTGGGCGAGATCATCGTCAGCGGCGGCGGCGAGAGCCACTCCTCCCAGAGCAGCGTTACCCTGCGCAACGTGACGGCCAAGTCCATGAGCGTGGACAGCATCAGCGGCCAGTTCGTCACCATTCGGGCCGAGGGCATCACCGACATCGGCACCACCACCGTGCGTACCAACGCCTATGTGGACGATTCCTCCCTGCCCGGCTTTGGCGGCCTGGGCCTGATCATTCAGGACGGCGGCGGCCTGCTCCAGCTGGCGGGCAACGTGAAGGAAGTGTGGAACAAGACCCCCAATTCCGAACTCCAGGTGGTGCAGGGCTCCGTCGATAAGATCACCATGGACGAGCACGCCACCAACTCCTCTGTCCTGGTGGACGGCGACGCCCGGGTGGACGACCTGAACCTGGACGTGGCCACCAGGGTCACCGGCGAGGGCGACATCAAGAACCTGAACGTGGGCGCCGCGGGCACCACCGTGGAGCAGCTCCCTGACGACATCACCATCCGTCCGGGCATTACCGCCGACATCAACGGCTCCACCATGAACAGCTCCCAGGCCGCTGAGTCCTCCGCCGAGCCCAGGCTGCTGGCGGGCTATCCCAAGGTGAAGAACATCGCCCCCAACTCCGCCG
>CAZCFU010000095.1:0-5932 GCA_964498005.1 uncultured Oscillospiraceae bacterium
TTGTTCTCAAATTGTAACCATATTGTAACTTATTCAAAACCATTTTGCAACCTTTGGAGTTCGGCAAAATAGCCGAACCTCTTACAAGAAGAAGCTCGGCTATTATGCAGATTATATAATTTTGACCAATTTCTCCAAAAAATGATTGGAATTTTTTGGATCGCTTAACGGTAGAACCAATGACATCCAATGGTGGTCACATAGGTCTGATTCTCCATGACCCAGTGGTTATTTGTCAAATTTGGGGCTATGAAATACAGGCTGTCCCCAGCCGCCCTGGCTCCGTCCAGCACCAGCTTGGCCGCCAGCACGCTCTCTTGGGTGGGCTCGTCATACACGGTGCCGTTGGCCACCGGGGTGAACTGCACCCCCCACTTGCGGTCAAAGATCACGTCGTAGATGGTGTTGGGGAATTCCTCACTGGCTACCCGGTTGAGCACCACCGTGCCCACCGCCAGCTTACCCAGCAACGGCTCCCCCCGGCTCTCCGCGGAGATGATACGGGCCATCCAGTACAGATCCTCCTCCGTGTAAGAGGCCGATTTGGGCCGCCCCGTCCCGGCGGTAACGGTAACCCCGCTCCGGGCGCTCCAGTCCACCTGGCCGCCCAGCGCCTGGGCCAGCACCCGGATGGGCACCAGGGTGGTGCCGCCCTCCAGCAGTACACCCTGGGGTATGTACAGCGCCCGGCCGTTTACCGTCAGCCACTGCTCTCCCGGCTTGGCGGAAAGGGTCAGCCCCTCTCCCCGCACCCAGGCCGAACCCCCCTCCCAGGTGACGGCGGCGTCCGGCGCCAGCGCTCCGGCCACGGTACGCAGGGACACGTAGGTGGTGTTCCCCCCCACCAAGCGGGCCTTGGCCTGGGTCCACAGGTTTTGCCCGTTGACGGACAGCACGTCCGCCGCCGAGGCGGGCAGGACCAGCGCCGCCGCCAGCGCCAGCCCCAGAATGGTTTGTTTGATTTTCATGCTCTGTCACTCCTTGGGGTTGGTATGGGCATATTGTAACCCTTTTGTAACCATCCGGCAAGCCACAATGGTTTCCACCCCAGAGAGCATATTCCAAAAAGACGCCCCCGCCTCTTGGCGGGGGCGTCTTTATCTGTCATTGCTTCAGCGGGACAAGTGGAGATAATCCAAGGCGGCGCTCTCCTTATAGATTCCATGATATGAGACGCCCTGAATTTTTCCGGAAATCCAAAGATTCCCATCGCGATCCAAGCCCGCCGTATAGGTCGCGCCGGCCGCTCCACCTGAACTGGATACCGCGACGGCAGCTATGTCCGTCCAATCCGCCACATCGCATTGCCCGCAGTCATTTGACCCGGCCGCGACCACCGTACCGTCGGAACGAAGCCCCACGGTAAAGCTTGGGGCGGCCGCGATGGATACGATGTTATGCCAGTCGTCCACATCCCCTTCGCCCCACTGGTTTTCTCCGGAGAAACGCACATCCCCCTTATCGGTAACGGCAAAGACATCGGTGGCGTGATCGCTGTAAAGGGCCGAGACATCAGTCCAGCTTTCATAGGTACTCTTGTATGGGGAGTCGGGCATACACAAAACCGTCCCTTCGGCGGTAAGGGCGATCACCTCCTGGCTGCCCGCCAGTTGGATCACATTTTCCCAATCGCCGAGGATTTCTTGAGACGCCTCATCGGCGCCGGGAACCGTCACCGATCCATCCTTGCGGACAAAAAGCCCCCAGGTCGGATAGGCGGAGCGGAAAAAGCTGATATCGGAAAGTCCCGAAAAATCCTGTGCCGCAGAGACCAGCTGCCCATAGCCCGCGCCAATATTTTCGCCGTCTGGAATAAAGTCCTCCGCGCGTTCCGGCTGGATGTCGCAAGTCGTATGATAGGTTCCCGCGGAATCGACCGCCCCGATATGCCCGTCCCCCTCGGCACATATGGCCGTAATATCGGAAAGACCGCTCATGATACCGGTCTCATGGCCATATCCCGCCGCTTTTTCCTCTGAGAACGGGAGAAAACAGACCGTCCGCTCCCGCGTGATATAATAAACGCCCAAAAAATCCGCGGCAAAAGCGGGCGTTCCCTCACCCGCTTTCGGCCCATCGGCCACCGGCGCGCATCCATAAAATAAAAGGAACGTCAAAATCAGCGCGAGGGCAAGTGAAATGCTTCGTCTCCTCATGAACGCCACCATATAAATAAAGATGTTATGGCAGATCCTTAGTCGAAATTGGCGGACTTCAGCGCCTTGGCCAGCTGGTCCGGGCAGGAGGTGGGCTTCATTCCGCAGCGGATGCCGTCCATCCGGGCGATGGCCTCCTTCACCGTCATCCCCCGCAGCAGGGAGGAGATGCCCTTCAGGTTGCCGTTGCAGCCCCCCAGCACCCGCACCTCCTGGATGACGCCGTCCTCCACGTCGATCTCCATTCTCTGGGAGCACACGCCCCTGGGGGTATATTGGATGGTTTGCATATGTCTCTTCCTTTCTGTTTTTTGCGGTCGTTATTATGCCATGACGCGAAGCGGAATGGTATAATCGTGCCATGTTTTGCGGTTCCCGGCGAAGCCAGGGGAGCAAAACGGCATAAAATCAAGTATAATATCCGCCTTGCGGATATTATATCAGAGCCAGGGCCGGTTGGCAAGCGCTTTGTCCGCGCCCAATTGTCCATTTACAAGCTTCGACAAAATTGGTATAATACGATATATCTATGTCTGTCCGCCGCCGGCGGGCGTGTTTTAAGAGGAGGAACCCGTCCATGAAGCGAATCACCTGCCTGTTCTGCGCGCTGCTGCTCCTGCTGTCCGCCGGCTGCGGAAGCGAGAAACCGGAGCCCACCGCCGACCCCACCGAGTCCGTCCCTATCATCGTCTCTGACGCCCCCAATACACCGGAGCCTACGCCTACCCCCACGCCGGAGCCCGCCTTCTATCACCCCCTCACCGGGCTGCCCTGCGAGGAGGATCTGTCCCAGAAGCGCCCGGTGGCCGTCATGCTCAACAACCTGAAGGCCGCCCAGCCCCAGCAGGGCAACAGCCAGGCGGACATCATCTACGAGATGCTGGCCGAGGGCGGCATCACCCGGATGCTGGCGGTATATCTGGAGCCGGAGGGCCTGGGCCTCATCGGCTCGGTGCGCTCCGCCCGGCAGTACTACTGGGAGGTCGCCCAGGGGCATGACGCGGTGTACATCCACGCCGGGGCCAGCCCGGAGTTCTATGAGACCAAGAACCGGCTGGGCCTGTTCACCGTGGACGGCGTCAACGGCTACTACTCCAGCGCCAGCGCCGGAATGTTCTGGCGGGACCGGGAGCGGGTGGCCGGCCACTACTACGCCTTTGAGCACTCCCTGCTCACCTCCGGCGAGGCCATTACCGCCATGCTGGCCGCACGGGAACTGGAGGAGCACACGGACGGCTACGTCTATGAAATGACCTTTGCCAATGACGGCACCCCCGCCGGCGGCACCAGCGCCCTCACCGTCAGCGTCCCCTTCTCCAGCTCTAAGGCCACGGTCTTCCGCTATGACGGGGACACCGGCCTCTACATGGTGGAGGAGTACGGCGAAGCCTACATCGACGGCAACGACGGAAGCCAGGTGGCGGTCACCAATCTGTTGGCGCTCCAGACCACCTATACCGTGGTGGACAATGCCGGACGGGTGAAGGTAAATCTCACCTCCGGCAAGGGCTGGTTTGCCTGCGGCGGCAAGATGATCCCCATCACCTGGGAGAAGGGCGGCGCGGACGAGCAGCTGCGCTACTTCACCGAGGACGGCCAGCCCCTGGCTCTGGGCCGGGGTGTGAGCTATGTGTGCGTCATCCCCACCGGCCAAACCGTGACGGCGGAATGAGCCCCGCTCTTTGTCATTCAAAAAAATTTCCAGCATAGCGTCAATAACACGGCGCAAACTACCGTCGTAACCATAAAACCGGGCTGTCTGCCTATGCGGCCGCCCCGGTTAAAGGAGGTTTTGTACCGTGTTTCTGGATAAGATCGCACTGACGCTGGCCATCGTCGGCGGCCTGAACTGGGGCTGCGTCGGGTTGTTCCGCCTCGATTTGGTGGCGTTCCTGTTCGGCGGCTCCGACACCTGGCTGGCCCGCATTGTCTACGTGGTGATCGCGCTGGCCGCCATCTGGTGCCTCACCCTGCTGTTCCGCACCGAGGACAACCGGGCCCGGGAGAGCCGCGCCTGACCCAGCGCCCAAACACACAAAAAAGCGGCCCCACGGCGTTGAAGCCGTGGGGCCGCTTTTTTATAAGGTTATGATATCGTTTTCCCGGCTGATCTGGGTGAGCGCGCCGTTTTCGATGAGGTACGCCTCTCCCCGCAGCTCTTCCCGGCCGTCCCGGCCCAGAATGAAGCTGCCGTCCACCAGGACGTAAAACTTGTGGCCCATGCTGTCGGCGCAGGTGATGTCCTCATAGAGCCGCATCCCGTCCAGCGTCCAGTCCTTGTCCTGGTTGTAGTGCGGGATCGTCATCAGTTTGGTCAGCCCCAGCCCCGGGAGCCACCGCTGGTAATCCGGGTCGATGGCCTCCCCCGGTTCCTCCGGCTGGGCGTAGACCACGTCGGCGGCGTTCATGCTGCCCGCGCTGACGCCGATCACCACGCCATCCCAGTTATGCAAGCGCTCCCGCAGGGCGATGTCCTGGAAAAACGCGTTCTGAGTGGGCACATGGCCGCCGCACAGGAAGATCACGTCAGCGTTGGCGATAAGTTCGCCGCACCGGTCCTGGTTCTCCCGGATCAGCACGTCCGCCTGAGTAAACGGGATACCGATTTCGGCGAAGCTGCCCGGCATATCGTGATAAAAGCGGTAGGTATGCTCCGGGTCGTCCGGGTCGGAGGCGACGAACAGGGCGCGGCACGGCCCGGGCAGGGCCTGACGCAGCTCGTCCACAAAGCCGTTGACCGGGTTCAGCGCCGGGGAATCGGGCAGACAAGGGCTGCTGGTGAGAAAATACGTCATGGCTTACAGCCTTTCCCGGATGGCCCGGAGGAACTCCAGCCCGGTGACCTTCCGGGCCTTGGCCTCGCCTTCCCACAGACCCACCAGGTCGCCGGTCATGATACCGCTCTCAATGGTGTCGATGGCGGCCTGCTCCAGCTTATGGGCAAAGGCGGTCAGCTCCGGCAGGTTATCCAGCTCACCCCGCTTGGCCAGGGCCCCCGTCCAGGCAAAAATGGTGGCCATGGGGTTGGTGGACACCTGCTCCCCCTTCAGATGGCGGTAATAGTGCTGGGTGACGGTGCCGTGGGCGGCCTCGTACTCATAATTTCCGTCGGGGGACACCAGCACGGAGGTCATCATGGCCAAGGAGCCGAAGGCGGTGGATACCATGTCGCTCATCACGTCGCCGTCGTAGTTCTTGCAGGCCCAGATAAAGCCGCCGCTAGAGCGGATCACCCGCGCCACCGCGTCGTCGATGAGGGTATAGAAATAGGTGATCGCGGCCTGTTTAAATTTATCCGCATATTCCGCCTCGTATACCTCGGCGAACACATCCTTAAAGGTGTGGTCGTACTGCTTGGAGATGGTGTCCTTGGTGGAGAACCACAAGTCCTGCTTGGTGTCCAGGGCGTACTGGAAGCAGGAGTGTGCGAAGGAGGTGATGGAGGCGTTCACATTGAACTGTCCCTGGAGCACGCCGGGGCCGTCGAACTGGTGGATGGTTTGGCGAGTCTCCTGTCCGTCCGCACCGGTGAACACCAGCTCCGCCGTGCCCGGGCCGGGGACCTTGTACTCCGCGGCCTTGTACACGTCGCCGAAGGCGTGGCGGGCGATGGTGATGGGGTGCCGCCAGTTCTTCACCACCGGGTTCAAACCCTTCACCATGATGGGGGAGCGGAACACAGTGCCGTCCAGGATGGCCCGGATGGTGCCGTTGGGGGACCTCCACATCTGGGACAGCTTGTACTCCTCCACCCGCTGGGCGTTGGGTGTAATGGT
>CAZCFU010000096.1:0-5928 GCA_964498005.1 uncultured Oscillospiraceae bacterium
GTCCCCTTGTCGTAGCGGGAGGCAAACCAGGCGTGCTCCATGTCCACGCTGTCAAAGGTGACGATGGGGGCCGCCGCGTCGAAAAAGTTCAGGTAGCTGTTCTCCGGGAACAGCCCCGCGATGGCCTGGGACAGCGCGTCCGAGGTCAGCGGGCCGGAGGCCACGATGACCTCCCCCTCGGGGATGGCGGTCACCTCCCCCTCCACCACCGTGATGTTGGGGTGGCTGCGAATAGCCTCGGTGACAGCGGCGGAGAAGCCCTCCCGGTCCACCGCCAGGGCCCCGCCCGCCTCCACGCGGGTCTGGTCGGCGCGGCGCAGGATCAGCGACCCACAGCGGCGCAGCTCCTCCTTCAGCAGGCCCACGGCGTTCTCCAACTGGTCGGAGCGCAGGGAGTTGGAGCACACCAGCTCGGCGAAGCCGGGGCTGTGGTGGGCGGGGGTCATCTTGTGGGGCTTCATCTCACACAGCGTCACGGAAATACCCCGCTGGGCGAGCTGATACGCGGCCTCGCACCCGGCCAGGCCCGCGCCGATGACGGTTACATTCATGGTCAAGGTTCCCTCTCTCGGTGGTTGGAACGGCCAACCAAATAGTCAAGCGAAACATCGAAAAAGTCCGCCAGTTTAATCAGGCCTGGGAAATCCGGAAATCGCTTACCTTCTTCATAGAACTGATAGGCACGCATAGTAATCCCCATATATTCACCCATCGCTTTGAGGGTCATACCCTTTTCAATGCGTAAACTTTTAACTCTATCTTTGAAGAATTCCATAACTTACCCCTTGACAGAACTCTAAGTTCATTGTACAATGAACTTAGAACTTAAAGTACTAACGGAGTTGATACTTATGACCGACGCAATGGAGGCCCTCTACACTTACGCAGAAGAATGCTTGTTTTCAAAACTCCAGGCCCAGGAAGATGGCTATAATGTCCTCCTCACCCAGGAAAGTCACTATGAAGAACAGCTCCGCGGCATCTTAGACGAACCGGGCCGAAAAATATTGGATGACTTGGTAAAAAACAAACTTTTCCTTATGATTTCCGAAAGCAAAGCGGCCTTTCAATCAGGATACCGGCTGGCGTTGGAGTTGTCCCGCTGAATCACTCCGCCGCTTTCTTGGTGCTCTTTTTCGCCGTGGTTTTCTTCGCGGCGGCAGTCGTCTTGGTCGTGGTCGTCTTTTTGGCGGCAGTCGTCTTGGACGCGGCCTTTTTGGTAGTTGTGGCCTTGGCCGTGCCCTTCTTCGCCGCCGCGGTCTTGGCAGGCTTCTTCTCGGCGGCCTGGGCGCCCTCCCCTTCGGCCCCCTCCGTCTTTTTCTTGTACCCGCCCCGCTTGTCCTCCGGGGTGAAGTTGGAGCAGTCCGGGTTGATGCAGAAGGGCCGCTTGAACCCCCGGCCGGACAGCTTGAACATCGTCCAGCCGCAGACGGGGCAGTCATCCTTCACCGGCACGTCCCAGGTCATGAAGTCGCAGCGCTTGGCCTCCACCTTGCTGTTCAAGTGCTCACAGCAGTAGTAGGTGTACTGCTTGTTGGTCTTTTTGCTCACGCCGGTACGCTTGACCAGACGGCCCCCGCACTTGGGGCATTTTCCGGGCATCTCCACCACCAGCGGCTTGGTGAAGGTACACTCCGGCCAGCCGGGACAGGCCAAAAACCGCCCGAACCGCCCGGATTTCACCACCATCTGCCGCCCGCACAGGTCGCAGACCTCCTCGGACACCTCGTCGGGCACCTTGATGCGCTCGCCGTCCAGGTCGCTCTCCGCCTTTTTCAGCTCCGCGTCAAAGCCGGTGTAGAACTCGCCCAGCACCTGCTTCCACGCCGCCTCGCCGGCCTCCACCTTGTCCAGCTTGCTCTCCATCTGGGCGGTGAAGTCGGTGTCCACGATGTCGGGGAATTTCTCCTTCATCAGCCCCGTGACCACCTCGCCCAGCGGCGTGGGGCGGAGGTATTTGCCCTCCTTCACCACGTACTGCCGGTCGCTGATGGTGGAGATGGTGGGAGCATAGGTAGACGGACGGCCCACCCCCTTCTCCTCCAGCGCCTTGATGAGGGCGGCCTCGGTGAACCGGGCCGGGGGCTGGGTGAAGTGCTGGGCGGGGGCCAGAGCGTTGAGCTTCAGCGCCTCCCCCTCCTTCAGGTCGGGCAGCGGGGACTGGGGGGCCTCCTCGTCCTCGTCCCGGCTCTCCTCGTAAACCGCTGTAAAGCCATTGAACTTCACGGAGGAATGAGTGGCGCGGAAGCGGTAGCCCGCGGATTCCGTCTCGATGGTGACGCTGTCGTACACCGCCCCCGCCATCTGGCAGGCCAGGAAACGGCTCCAGATCAGCTTGTACAGGCGGTACTGGTCGGCGGTGAGGCTCTTTTTCAGGTCCTCCGGGGTCAGGTTCACATCGGAGGGGCGGATGGCCTCGTGGGCGTCCTGGGCGTTGCCCTTGGACTTGAACTGCCGGGTCTTTTCCGGGTAGTACTGCTTGCCGTAGCGGCTCTGGATGAAGGTCTTGGCCGCCGCCAGCGCCTCCTCGGACAGGCGCAGGGAGTCGGTACGCATATAGGTGATGAGGCCCACGGTGCCCACGCCCTCGATGTCGATGCCCTCGTAGAGCTGCTGGGCGATGGACATGGTGCGCCGGGGGATCATGTTCAGCTTCCGGGACGCCTCCTGCTGGAGGGTGGACGTGGTGAACGGAGGGGCGGGAGAGCGGTGCTTCTCCTGCCGTTTCACGCTGGTCACCGTAAAGGGAGAACCCTTCACAGCTTCTACGATACCATTGACCTGCTCCTCATTGGTGAGCTCCATCCGCTTTTCTTTCCCGTAGAAGTCCGCCTTGAAGCCGCCCAGGTTGGGGGCGACACGGGACAGGTCGGCGGTGATCGACCAGTACTCCTGGGGGGTGAAGGCGCGGATCTCCTCCTCCCGCTCCACCGCCAGCCGGGTGGCCACGGACTGCACCCGCCCGGCGGACAGCCCCCGGCGGATCTTCTTCCACAGCAGGGGTGAGAGCTGATAGCCCACGATGCGGTCCAGCACCCGCCGCGCCTGCTGGGCGTCCACCAGATCCTGGTCGATGTCCCTGGGATTGGCGATGGACTCCTTGACCACCTTCTGGGTGATCTCGTTGAAGGTCACCCGGCAGGTCTTTTCCTTGGGCACCCCCAGCACGTTCTGGAGATGCCAGGAAATGGCCTCCCCCTCCCGGTCAGGGTCGGTGGCCAGGTAGACCTTGTCGCTGGCCTTGGCGGACTTGCGCAGGTCGCGGATGACGTCCGCCTTGTCCTTGATGTTCTCGTAGTCCGGCTCGAAGGTGGACGTGTCCACCCCAAGCTTGCTCTTGGGCAGGTCACGGATGTGACCCATGGACGCCTTCACCTCAAAGCTGGGGCCCAGATACTTTCCAATGGTTTTCGCCTTTGCCGGCGACTCCACGATGACCAAATTCGTCTTTGCCATGCTCTCAACTACTCCATTTTCAATTTAACGGCGGCCCGGAACCGCTTGCCGCTATCCTCGGTCACATACCCCTGGACCTGCAGCAGGGTCAGGGCGGACAGCACCCGCCTGACGGGGATCTGGGTGCGCTCCACCAGATCGTCCGCCTGAACCTCGCCGCCGTCCAGGGCCAGCAGCAGCTCCCGCTGGTCGTCGGTCAGCTTATCTTTACAGTCCGCCCAGCGGAGATATACCATGTCGTCCCCATCTTTTTGGGGCGGCTTTTTGTTTGCTTTGGGCGGCTCCCGGCGCTCCGGGACAATGGCCGTCCCCTCCAGCCGCTGCTCCTCCGCCTCCGGCGACAAGTCCCTCGCCGGCCGCAGCTTGCCGGGGAACCGCTGGGCAAACTCACACAGCACGTCCTCCGCACCCAGGATGAGCTTGGCCGCCCCCTCCTGGATGAGGCGGTTGGTGCCCTCGCTTTCCGGCGCGTCGATGGGGCCGGGGACGGCGAATACCTCCCGGTCCTGATCCAGCGCGTGGCCCACGGTCAGCAGCGTGCCGCCGGAGCGGCCGCTCTCCACCGCGACAACGCCCACGGACAGGCCGCTGATGACGCGGTTGCGGATGGGGAAATGCTCCCCTTTATGGTCTGTTCCCGGCGGATATTCGGAGATCAGCGCTCCCACCGCCGCCACGTCCTCATACAGATCCCTGTGCCGCCAGGGGTAGACCCGGTCAATGCCGCCGCCCAGCACGGACACCACCGGCCCGCCTATCTTCAGCGCGCCCCGCACGGCGGAGGCGTCGATACCCTCCGCCATTCCGGTGACGATGAGCGCACCCCTCCGGGTGAGCTCGGCGGACAGCCTGGAGGCCGCCCGCACACCATAGGGCGTGGCCTTCCGGGTGCCCACCATGGCGATGGCAAGCTCCTCGTCAAAGGCGATCTGCCGCCCCTTCCAGTACAGCACCATGGGCGGCTGATGGATGGCCTTCAGCCGCTCCGGGTAGGTGGCGTCCTGGAGGGTGAGCAGCTGGATGCCCAGCCGGTCGCAATCCCCCAAGATCTCATCGGCCAAGTCCAGCGACTTGTTCATCAAAGAGCGGATCGCCCCATCGGGCAGACCGCCCACCAGCCGGTACGCCTCCTCATCGGCGGCGTGAACCAGCTCCGGGGTGCCAAAATGCTCCAGCACCCGGATGGCGTTCTGTCCCGCCAGTCCCTTGCGCTGGGTGAGCCAGATCCAATGCTTTAGGTTAGACATGAAGCCGCCTCCCCATTCCTTCTAATCGTTCCGGGCCATCTCCCACAGCACCACAGAGGCGGCCACGGCGGCGTTCAGCGACTCGCACCGGGTGCGCATAGGGATCTTGACCGTCCTTTGGCACAGCTCCAGCGCCTGCGGTGACACGCCCCGGCCCTCGCTGCCGATGATCACCGCCGCCCTTTCCAGAGAAATGGCGCGGATATCCTCCGTGTCCTCCCGCAGGGCGGTGGCGTACAGCGGGATGCCCGCCTCCGACAGCTTTTCCGCCGCCGAATCCAACATACTCTCATAGACTGGCAGACGGAACACCGCCCCCATGGTGGCCCGCACCGTCTTGGGGTTCCACGGATCGGCACAGCCATTGCACAAAATCAATCCGTCCGCCCCAAAGGCGTCGGCGGTGCGCCAGACCGTGCCCACGTTGCCGGGATCCTGGACGCCGTCCAGCACCAGATAGCGCTCTCCCGCCAGCCCCTCCGGCATGGCAAGAGCTTTCCCCTTGCAGACAAAAACGATACCCTGGGGGCTCTGCGTGTCCGCGATGGAGTTCAGCAGGCCGTCTCCCACCTCCGCCAAGCGCACATGGGCGGGCAGCTCCGGCAGCGGCACGCCGGGAGCGCAGATCACCGCTTCAAGCTCCGCCTCCCAGCGCAGGGCCTCCTCCAGCAGCTTGGGCCCTTCGGCGGCAAAAGCGCCCTCCTCCCGGCGGAAGGAACGGCGGCTGTTCAGCTTGCGCACCCGGCTCAACAGAGGGTTGGCCTTGCTGGTGATGATCTCCCGTTCCACAGCCTCCCCCTCCTTGTTTCAATGCGCAAAAGCATACCGGCGGCATGCCGGTATGCTTTTGGGGCAATTTCTTAATCCAGCGGGCGCATCGTCGGGAAGAGCAGGACCTCCCGGATGGAGTCGTTGTTGGTCAGCAGCATCACGCACCGGTCGATGCCGATGCCCAGCCCGCCCGTGGGGGGCATACCGTACTCCAGGGCGGTGAGGAAGTCCTCGTCCATCATGCCCGCCTCGTCGTCTCCCTTGGCCCTAAGTTCTACCTGCTTCTGGAAGCGCTGGCGCTGGTCAATGGGATCGTTCAGCTCGGAGAAGGCGTTGCCCATCTCGCTGTGGCAGATGAACAGCTCAAACCGCTCGGTGAGCCGGGGGTCTGCCGGGGAACGCTTGGCCAGCGGGGACACGTCCACCGGGTGCATGGTGATAAAGGTGGGCTGGA
>CAZCFU010000097.1:0-5919 GCA_964498005.1 uncultured Oscillospiraceae bacterium
TGTTCTATCACCTGAATGTGATCCTGAAAACCGTCTGCTCCATCCCCATCGTGCTTCTGTTTGTGTGCACCACCAACCCCTCGGAGTTCGCCGCCTCCCTCAACCGCATCGGCGTCAGCTACCGGATCAGCTACGCGGTGGCGCTGGCCCTGCGGTACATCCCCGACATTCAGCGGGAGTATCGGGACATTTCCCTCGCCCAGCAGGCCCGTGGCACCGAGATGAGCAAAAAAGCCAGCCTGGTCAACCGGCTGAAGGCCGCAAGCTCCATCCTGATCCCCCTGATCCTGTCCTCTATGGAGCGCATTGAGACCATTTCCAATGCCATGGAGCTGCGGGGCTTCGGCAAGGGCAAAAAACGCACCTGGTACTCCGGCCGGAAATTTTCTCCCATGGATGTGATCTGTATGACAGTGTGCGCGCTTTTGCTGGCGCTCTCGCTGACGCTGACCTACCTGAACGGCGGGCGTTACTACAACCCGTTCCTCCGTTGAGTTTCCCACAGACGGCCAAACCGTCCGCACTGGCGCGGCGGCTGTCGGTAGGTTTTGATGAGGAGCTCCGCTTTGTGCGCCGCTGAGAACAGCGTGGAATTTTCAACGATAAGAACGGCCGCGGTGACAAAAATCACCGCGGCCGTTCTTTCATCTGCTGGTGTCCTGGTATTCCGATGGGGACACCCCCACCAGCTTCTTGAACGTGGCGGAAAAGTAGGTGATATCCTTGTAACCCACCTGCTCCGCCACCTCATAGACCTTGGCCCGGCAGTCCCGCAGCAGCTCCATGGCCTTGTGGATACGGTACCGGGTGAGGTAGTTGAGCAGGGTGTAATCGGTCTCTTTTTTGAACAGGTGGCTGAGATGGCCCTCGCTGAGCCCCAGGTGCTGGGCGATCACGCCTACGGAGATCCCCGGATCGTTGTAGTGGGCGCCGATGTAGTCCATGGCCCCCAGCACATACTTGCTCTTGTTCCCCTTTTTCAATCCCAGGATGGGCGGAACAGATCCACCCTCCGCCCCGGAGGCAGGCCCGAGCCGGCGGCGCAGATCGGTCACCGCCCGCTCCAGATCCCCATCGCGGAAGGGCTTGAGCAGAAAATCCACCGCCCCCAGCCGCAGGGCGGACTGGGCGTACTCAAAGCTGTCGTAGGCGGTGAGGATGATGACATAGGCCGTACACCCCCGCTCCCGCAGGCGGCGGATCATCTCCAGCCCATCCATTTTGGGCATTTTCAGGTCGGTGATGATGAGGGTGGGATCGTACCGTTCCACGGCGTCCAGCGCTTCCTCGCCGTTGGACGCCTCCCCAACGATGACGCAGTCCAGGGCGGCCCAGTCCACCGCCAGCACGATGCCCTTTCGGATCAGCTCCTCGTCCTCGACGACTAAGACCTTCAGCATTCCAGTTCCTCCTTCCTGCGGATGGGCAGGGTTGCCATGACCGCCGCGCCCTTGCCCTGGGCACCGTTTTGCAGGGTCAGGCCATACCCCTCTCCATAATACTTTAACAGGATGGTGTCCACGTTGTAAAGCCCCAAATGTCCCTGCCGCCGGCCAATTTGCCGGAAGCTGCCCAGCATATCCGGGGGAAAGCCCGCCCCGTTGTCGGTGACGGTGAGGCGCAGCATACCGCCGCCGGCCTCCGCCACATCCACCTCCACCGTGCCGTTCTCCACCCCGTCCACTCCGTGGAGGATGGCGTTCTCCACAATGGGCTGGAGGATCATTTTGGGCACCAGACAGTCCTCCAGATCCGCGGGCAGGGACAGGGCGAAGGCGAAGGAATCGGACAGCCGGATGCGCTGGATCTCAATGTAGCGCATCAAAATCTCCGCCTCCCGTCCCAGGGGGACGAATTCGTCCGGGGAAATGCAAAAGCGCAGGATGTCCGCCAGGTCGGTGGACATCAGCGCCACCTGGGGCACCTTGTTGATCTTGCTGATCCATTTCATGGTGTCCAGGGTGTTGCACAGGAAATGGGGGTTGAGCTGGGCCTGCAGCATCCGGATCTGGGCCTCGTTCAGCTCCCGCTGGTTCTCCACCAGCAGCTCCCGGTTGCGTTTGAGGGCGGCCACCATGTCGTTGAACCGCCGGGCCAGCTCCCCCAGCTCGTCGTCCCGGTACTGGGCCACCTGCACGTCCAGGTTATCCCGCTCCACCTCCCGGATGGCCTCCTGGAGCTGGGCGACGGGCCGGAACATCTGGCGGCTGAGAGACAGGCTCATCAGCACCGAGATGACGATGCAGATCAAGGCGCTGGAGGCGCTGACGGTGTACAGCAGGCCCATGGTCTCCCGGTTGAACACCTGGGGCCGCTGGAGGACAAGATACAGCCCCATGGGGGCGTGGCGCTCCACACTGTAGAGGAAGTCGTCGGAAAGGCCCTCCAGCCCCTGGCCGGACAGCAGGCGGCCGCGCAGCTCCGGGGCCAGGGAGACGGCCAGGGAGGGCTGGGCGCAGTACACCGGCCGCCAGTAGTCGCTGAGCAGGATCAGCGTCCCCTGGGCGCCGTAAACACCCTCCAGCAGCTGGCGCAGGTCGGACTGATACAGGCTGATTACCACATAGCCCGCCCTGTCCCCGTTCTGATCCGTGAGGACCGCCGCCCCCAGCAGCAAGGGGGAACCGGTGTCGGTGGGATCTCCGGCGGCGGTGAAGGCCAGCGCGTCCCGCTCCTCTGCCCGGTACAGCACTCCCCAATTGAGGGAAAGCCGCCGCTCCGCCGGAGCGTTTCGGGTAGAGTAGCGCCAATTCCCCTCCCCGTCGTACAGATCGAACCGGGCGTAGTTCCGGGCGGTTCCGGCGGCGGCGAAAAGCTGGGCGTTCACCCGGGTGTCCTCCACTCCGCCAACCGTCAGCGCGTCCAGCACCAGCGGGTCCCTACGGAGGGCGTCCACGGCGGCGGAAAAGCCGGCGTACCCCTCGTCCAAGGCCCGCAGGGCGTGGCTCAGATGATCCTGGGCCTGTTCCTCGGCGGTGTCGGTCATGCGCAGGCGGAAGATCTGCAGCAGCATCGCTGAGCAAATCAGCAGCGGCACCAGGGCCGCCGCCAGGAGCGCCCCGAACAGCCGCGTCCGAAAGGAGGCGGTCAACCGTCTTTTCATGGCGCGTCCTCCCCGAAGTAGAACGCCCAGGTCATGAGGATCGCGTCCCGATCCCGGACGGCCTGATCCAGGTCGTAGCCCGCCAAGGGCAGCTCATCCAGGGCGGGCAGATCGGCCAGGGATTTCACATCGTCCCGGACGGGGCGGCGGCAGAACTGCCCCACCAGCAGCTCCTGCACCTCCCGGCTGACGGTGAAGTCCAGGAACAGCTTCGCGTTCTCCTCGTGGGGCGCTCCCTTCACCACGGCGCTGCCGTCGGGAACGCAGCTCAGCCCGTCCTCCGGGTAGACCATGGCGATGTCCATCCCGTCGGCGATGCGCTTCAGCGCGGTCTCCTCCAGGGTGACCCCGGCCAGGGCGGAGCCGTCGGCCACGGCGGTGAGCACCTCGCCGGAGGAATCCAGCTGCGCCCCGCCCAGATTCTCGGCGAAGGCCCGGATGACCGCCTCCCGATCCCCGCCCAGGGCGTTGAGCATGGTGACCAGGGCGGTGAAGGACGAGCCGGACGCCGCCGGGTCTGGAAAGGCGATCCGCCCCCGGAGGGCGGGATCCAGCAGGTCGGCCCAGCCGACCACCCGCCCCGGGGACACCAGCTTGGTGTTGTAGATCAGCACCACCGGCAGGGCGGAAAAGGGCGTCCACAAATCGTCCGGGGAGCGAAAGCGCGCTAAAATATGCTCCGCCTCGGCGCAGGTGTAGGGGGTAAAGCAGTCCCGGTAGGTTTCCAGGCTCTCTATGCCGCCGCCAAACATCACATCCGCCGCCGGGGACTTGTCCTCCTGGGCGATGCGCTCCAAAAGCTCGCTGGTGGCGCCGTACACCACGTCCACCCAAATGCCGGTGCGCTCCTCAAATTCCTTGACGATGGGCCGCCAGACCTCCTCTTTGTGGGAGGTGTATACCACCAGCCGGTGGGCCTCGTCAGGGGCGTAATCCGGGGCGGGCGGCTCTGGCCCGGCGGCGCAGGCAGCCAGGCCCAGCAGCAGCGCCAAGGCCAACATAACAGGCAGAACACTTCGCTTCACTGTGACACCCCCAACATACGCGGTCCGGCTCCGCGCCGCACCCCATGCTGCAATTTGCTGATATTATATCACAGATGTCAAAATGGTTTCATCAATTTTTCACAACTTCCGCAGAAATTCCCAAGAAAACGCAGTTTTGTCCCCTGTTCATTTTTCTCAACCCAGCTTATAATGAATTTGACGGTGGAGTTATGGGATAGCGCCACCGAATTTGTCAGGAATGACGAAGGAGGAACGAAAATGAAAATGAAGAAGTTCATCTCTCTGCTTTTGGCGGCCGCGATGCTGCTGGCCCTGGCCGCCTGCGGCGGCAAGCCCGCCGCCGACTCTAACCCGCCCGCTGACGACAAGGATCCCGCAGTCAGCACCCCGGCGGACAACAATCCGGAGCCTGCCAAGCCCGACGACGCCAACCTGAGCGACGTGCAGAAGATCATCAAGGAAGCCGAAGGCATGACCCTTGAGGAGCTGGCCAAGAAGGCCATCGAGGAGTCCAACGGCAAGACCTTCTTCGGCGTGGGCAACTCCAGCCGCGGCAAGAGCGCCCTGCCCCTGTTCATCGAGTACCTCCAGTCCATCGACTCCAGCTATAACATGGAGTTCGACTGGCAGCAGCCCAAGAACAACAAGATCTTCGACCAGCTCACCGCCGACTCCCTGAAGCCCGAGGGCACCTTCGCCATGACCCTCATCCAGGACGGCAACCAGATCGAGTCCAAGATGGTGCAGACCGGCATCCTGGACACCTTCGTGCCCAAGGAGTGGGCCGAGGCCAACGGTGTCACCGCCGACAGCTATAACGGCTACCTGGCCCTCCAGACCCTGAACAAGGTCTTTATGTACAACAACACCGGCTCCAAGAGCTACGACAACTGCTGGGACTTCGTGGCCGAGGGCGAGCACGGCCTGTACATGGACATCGACTCCGAGATCGTGGGCAAGAACTTCCTGTATATGCTCACCGAGGACACCTACGCCGGCTGGCTGAAGGACGCCTTTGACGCGCTGAGCGCCGACGAGCAGGCTTACTTCCAGCCCACCATCAACGCCATGAAGTCCGAGGCCGAGGATCTGGGCCTGGGCGCCAACGGCGCTTACGCCCTGGCGTGGATCAAGCTGTGGGTGGAGTCCTACAACGCCCAGACCGACGACGGCCCCATCTGCAACACCCTGGTCGACAAGTCCGCCACCGACCAGTTCGGCCTGCTGGTGTACTCCAAGCTCCGCAGCGTGGAGGAGTCCAGCTCCGTCTCCGTGAACAACATCAACGTGGCGGCCTATGACGACGGCTACACCGGTATCGGCGGCTACGGCTACTGCCACTACCTGTTCGTCACCGACAACAGCCCCCTGCCCTGGACCGCCTGCGCTTTCATCGCCTACATGACCGAGACCGTGGACGGCTTCTCCGCCTGGGGCAAGGACATGGGCGGCTACTCCTCCAACCCCACCGTGGCGGAGGGCACCGAGGCCCAGTACGGCCACTCCAAGGGCGGCATGGCTGAGGACGGCACCACTGTGGAGTTCGAGGCCAAGAACGACCGCGGCTTTGACTGGTGGACTACCGACGGCAAGCTGGTGCTGGAGGATCCCGAGTACTGCGCCGACGTGTCCTTCACCGTGGGCAGCTGGGTCGAGATGCTGACCAAGTACGCGGGTTAACGCTTCGCTGTCAGTCAAAATTTAAACGATCAGCGCATCACACGCGCCCCCGGCCGCCCCGATCGGCGGGGCCGGGGGCGCGTGCCATCCCGGTCATAAAGGAGTGATCTCATGGATCAGTCAACCACC
>CAZCFU010000098.1:0-5902 GCA_964498005.1 uncultured Oscillospiraceae bacterium
TTGCACATCTCCACCACCATGGGCAGGGAGTTGACGTTGATGGCCGCCCAGGCCAACCCCACCAGGGCAAAAGCCACATACATGAGCGGCGTGATGGAGGAGGAATGGGCAGTCATCAGGTATCCGGCCAAAAAACAGCTGGCCAGCAGGATGACCCCCGCCTGGATGGTGCGCTTGCGCCCAAATTTGGAGGCCACTACGCCGATGGGGATATAGGACACGATGGCGCCCACGGTGGCCACCATCAGGCAGGTATTGGTGCCGCCGATGCCCTCCCCCATCACCTGGTCCACATACGTGGAGAACCAGGTGGTCACGCCGTTATAGCCCACATACCACAGAGCGATAGAGGCTAGCAGGAAGATGAGGCTCTTCTTCACCGGCGTGGGCAGAACCTCGCTACCGCTGCCGTCATCCTCCGCCAGATTCCATTCCGGGTGCTTCTTTTCCAGCGCGCGGTTCTCCTCCGCCAGTTTGGGCTCCCGGATGGTGACCAGCAGCACCGCAACCGCTAACACCATAACGGAGGACACAATGATAAACAGCGGCTGATAATCCACATGAACCAGGCCCCGGGTCTTGGAGGCGGGGTATAGGATCACACTGATGCCCAGATAGAGCACACCGCCCACCGCGCCCATCAGGTTGATGATGGCGTTGCCTTTGGAACGCAGGGGCTTGGGGGTCACGTCGGGCATGAGCGCCACGGCGGGAGAGCGGTAGGTACCCATGGCAATGAGCAGCAGCCCCAGCACGATGACAAAAGATACCAGCTTAAAGGACGAGGCCTGCTCGAAGTAGCTGTTGTCCAGTATGGGCAGCAGGTTCATCAGAACCACCGCCCCAGCGGTTCCCGCCAGGATAAACGGGGTGCGGCGGCCCAGCCTGCCCGGTTCGCGCTTGTCGGACAGCCCTCCAAACAGGGGCAGCAGGAACAGAGCCAGGATATTGTCCGCCGCCATGATCGCCCCGGTAAGGGACTCGTCCATGTGGAAGGTCCCCTTCAGGATGAGCGGCACCAGATTGTCGTACATCTGCCAAAAGGCGCAGATGGACAGGAATGCCAGACCCACCAGGATCGTGCGTTTGTTGTTCAGCTTCAACTCGTTCATGTTTGTTTCTCCTCTTCTCTCTTAAATGGTTCCGCTACAGGCAGAATACCAAGTCATCCCCGTCCAGTTCGTCCAGCTTTTGGAATCCGATTTTTTCATACAGGCACTGGGCCTTTTTGTTGTCTACCTCCGTAGACAGCTTGATAGGCATGGCCTCATCCACAGTTTTCAGGATGCGAACCGCAAGGCGGGCCGCGCTTTCACCATACCCCCGGCCCTGCCAGCCCTTGTCCAGATAATAGCTCCAATTGTAAGCGCTCCCGGCCCCCGGCCAATCCCGGAATATGATATATCCGATCCTCGTCCCATCCTCCAGGCAGATGACACAGGGCAGGTTGCTGTCAGGGTGCAGATAGGCCCTGCCGATGGAGAAGCCCGCCGGATTGACAAATTCCTCTTGCCCCGGTGCAAGCATACATTCCACAGTGGCGTACCAGAGATCGTCGTCATCCCGGATCTCCCGGATCACAAGGCCATGGCCTGTAAACACATTCTGAGGCAGCTTCTCCCATTTTTCCCGCAGGCTCATCTCGACCGCTCCTCTTCCCACGCCCGGCAAAGGGCTCCGACATCGTCAAATACCCAGGTGGGTTTAGCCTCGCTGGTCTCCAAATCGGCCAGCGTCCCCTCGCCGGACAGGACGAATACGGTATCAATTCCCGCGTTGACCCCGGCGGCAATGTCGGTATACAGCCTGTCCCCTACCATCACCGCGCGTTCCGGGGAAACGCCCGCCTGCTCCATGGCCAGATACGCCATGGTGGGCTGTGGCTTGCCGATGACCTGTGGCCTGCGTCCGGTGGCCCGAAACAGCATCTCGCATACGCTGCCGCAGTCGGGCACAGAGCCGTACCAGGTGGGACACACCCAATCCGGATTGGTGGCAATGAAGTCCACCCCCCGGTTCAGCAGAATACAGGCGTCCTCCAGCTTCTGGAAGGTCAGCTCCGTGTCAAAGCCGATGAGCAGACAGTCGATATCCTCCTCCAGCCGGTCTGTGACGGATATGCCCGCCTCCGCCAGCTGCCGGCGAAAGGTGCCGGTGCCAAAGGCGTAACACTTGCGGTAAGGGGGGCGCCCCGCCAAATCCGCGATGAGGGCGTCCACCGAGGTGAGGAAGTCCTCCCTGACCGCGGGAATGCCCATGCCGCTCAGCTTGGCGATGTACGCGTCCACCGACTTGGATGAGTTATTGGTGAGAAAGCGGTATCGGCATCCCCTGGCCCGAACTGCCTCCAGAAAGGGAATGGTCTCCGGGAACAGAGTCTGATCCAGATATATGGTGCCATCCATGTCCAGCAGGAACAGCTCCTTCTCCCCTAGCCGCGCCATTCGCTCTCACCTCTTTTGTCTTTTGTTTTGCGCGGAAAAATTATTTCTATTTTCCGCAATTAAAGTTAATTTTAGCATACTGCCGTTCCTTTGTCCATTCATTTTGTGAAAGTTGACCGAAACTTTAGTTCAGGATTTGCCCATATACAGAAAATTACCTGGACAGCTGTTCGGAAAACGGAAAAGAGACGCCCCTCCGGCAAAGTCGGAGAGGCGTCCCTTCTATCACAATGATCGTTACCTCATGCGGAGCAGGCGCTCGATGTGCTTGTAAAGCAGGAATGTGATAATGGAATCTACCACACCTTTGAGCAAATTGAAGGGCGCCACGGCAAACAGCACCAGGGTATTTACGCTGGTAATGGCAGGGTTAACTTTTGTGCCCATCCCAATGATGACATCCAGCGGCTGCCCATACAGGACAGAAAAGGCAGGAATCAGGTAAACAGCGTTGAACAGGCTACCGACCACCGTTATGCAGATGGTGCCCACGACCATGCCGATTATTGCACCCTTTTTGGTCTTATTCGCAAAGTAAACTGCCGATGCGGGCAGGATAAGGGAACTGCCCACCACAAAGGTGGCCAGATCCCCCACAAAAGCGGTGGTTGTCCCTTTGAGAAGCAGCTTCAGCACCACCTTAAGGAATTCGCACACTACCCCGGCCACCGGGCCAAGAGAGAAAGAACAGATCAATACCGGAATTTCGCTGAAGTCCAGCTTATAGAAGTTGGGGGCAAAGGGGAGCTGGAGCTCCAAGTACATGAGCACCGCGGCGATGGCAGCAAAAATGCCCACATAGGCCACCCGGCGGGCAGGAGATTGCTTTTTCGGCTTCAGCCACAGCTTTTCCAGCAACATGGCCACCACAAAGATGCCTGCGAATACCAGCAGGCACACCAACAGGAACATCACATTGTCCTGCACCTGTGCCCATAGCTTTCCCAGATTTTCCAACATACAAAAAACCTCCTAAAATAGTCTGAAACGCCTGAAAAGACTGTCTTCCAGGCGCAACACTACCGCAGGAGGGTTACGCGTCTTCTTCCATCCGGACTATACCGTTGGTCCCGGAGTTTCACCGAGTCAACCGCTTTCGCGGGTTGCGGACTTTACCGCCAGTGGGGAATTTCACCCCGCCCTGAAGACAATTCATTCACTTGTTTCGCCCACATTATACGCCATACGCGCAGAGAATGCAACCCCCATTTTTGTCGAATGATGTCGAACTTATTTTTAAACAAACGTTTCCGTTCCTCTTGACGTCTCACCTAATTTATAGTACAATTGTATCAATTCTGCAAGAGGAGTGATCACCATGGCCCTGGAGGAGAGCCGCACCTGCTGCTTCACCGGCCACAGGCCGGATAAGCTGCCCTGGGGGCTGGACGAGCGGGATCCCCGCTGCGCCGCGCTGAAATACAGTCTGGCCCGGGAGCTGGAGGGGCTGTACCAGCGGGGCTTCCGTCATTTCATCTCCGGCATGGCCATGGGCTGTGACCTCTATTTCGCCGAGGCGGCGCTGGAGCTGCGGGCAAAGTATCCAAGGCTGACAGTGGAGGGGGCGGTACCCTGCCCCACCCAGGCCGACCGTTGGCCGGATGAGCTTCGCCGCCGCTGGCGGGACATTTTAAATCGCTGCGACCTGGAGACGGTGGTGCAGCGGCACTATGACCGCTGGTGTATGCACCGCCGGGATCGCTATATGGTAGACCGCTCCGCCGCCGTACTGGCGGTGTTCGACGGAACGCCGGGAGGCACCCAGTACACCCTGAACTATGCCATGGACAAAAAGCGGGAGATACTCCTTCTGGATCCCGCCCGGCCTGAGGTGTCCGCGACCCATTTCACCATATAAAACGCCCCGCCGGGCTCCGGCGGGGCGTTTTATCACATCTTCAGGGAGCCGCTGAAATTCTCCACGACCTCGCCTACGGCCTTGATGGCCTTGCCCGCCGCCTTCTGAGCGGAGTGCTTTTTCTTCTTGGGCATCATCATCATGCCGATGGCCGCCCCCGCCGCCATGGTGGCCCCGGCGATGGGAAGCATAGCCTTCTTGTCCAGCTTCATGTGTCATCACTCCTTCGCGGACTTAGCTTGCCCATTTTGCCGCGAAAAAGTAAAATTTTCAACTGGAAACTATTTCAAAATCAACGATACCGGGCAGTGGTCGCTGCCCTGGATATCCGGGTGGATGGCCGCTTCCGCCACCCGCTCTCCCAGCCGGTCAGACACGATGAAGTAGTCGATGCGCCACCCCACATTCTTCTCCCGAGCGTGGAACTGATAGCTCCACCAGGAATAGGCCCCCTCTTTGTCGGGATAAAGCAGGCGGAAGGTGTCGGTAAAGCCGGAGCCCAGCAGGCGGGTCATGGCCCCACGCTCCTGATCCGAGAAACCGGCATTGCCCCGGTTGGTCTTGGGGTTTTTCAGGTCGATCTCCTCGTGAGCTACGTTCAGATCGCCGCAGTAGATCACCGGCTTGGTTTTATCCAGGCTTTTGAGATAGTCCAGCAGATCGTCCTCCCACTCCATGCGGTAGCCGATGCGAACCAACTCCCGCTGGGCGTTGGGGGTGTAGCAGTTCACCAGCCAGAACTCCGGGTACTCCAGCGTGATAAGCCGCCCCTCGTGGTCGTGCCTGTCCAGATCCATGCCGCAGGCCGCGGAGATCGGCTCGTGCCGGGTAAAGATCGCCGTGCCGGAATAGCCCTTTTTGTCCGCCGAGTTCCAGAATTCATGATAACCGGGCAGATCTACCTCCGCCTGCCCCCGCTCCATTTTGGTCTCCTGGAGGCAGATGAAGTCGGCATCCAGCGCCAGTACCGACGCCTCAAAGCCTTTCTTCAGGCAGGCCCGCAGACCGTTTACATTCCAGGATACAAATTTCATCCCAATTCCCCCCTATTTTTTCTCTCCCGCACCTGTCCGATCAGCACCCATATAGCGAACACCAGCGCCGCCAGCATGGCCAGCGTCTCCAGCGGCATGACGAAGGTATGCTCACCTAGCGTCAAAACAAAATTGTACTTCAGCCGCAGGTAGACCAGATAGCTGGCCAGCGACGCGCCCTCCGCCAGTAATGCGGCGGGCAGTCGCCGCAAATTGGCGCAGGCCCAGCACAGGGTGAACACGTCCGCCAGGAAAAAGTACCGCTCATGCATATGGGGCAGGAAAAAGGGCACCCCGACGCACAGCACCACTGCCACAGTCATCACAAGCTCCCGATCCAGCCGGTTTCCAAGCCAAAAGCCCAGCCCCAGCAGAGCCAGTACCAAAATCCCCGCCGCGGCGATGCCCAGCCTGGACGCCAGCGCCTCGTTGAGCTGTGTGCCATAGGGGATGAACTGATATACAGACGGCGCGTTGAGCACCAGCCGGGGGTACTCCCCCATCTGGTTCAGGTAGACGCCCAGAATATCACCCAGGGGTTTGCCCATCAGCAGCGCTGGGACGAT
>CAZCFU010000099.1:0-5874 GCA_964498005.1 uncultured Oscillospiraceae bacterium
CCGGTGCGGCCGCCCACCTCGATGAAGGAGGCGAACCGGGAGAACATCACGTTGATCTCGCTCTGGTACAGCGTCCAGGTGTTGAGCATTACGTCCATGTCCGGATCGGGGGTGGACACCTGGAGCTTGGACAGCTTCTTGTCCCAGTAGTCCGCCAAATCTGCCAGGGCGGCGTCTACGGCGGCGGGATCGCGGTACTTTTCCCGGACGCGTCTGCCCTCGTCCCGGCCGCCCTCCCCCAGCATCCAGGTGAGCCGGACTTTTTCTCCCGGGGCCAGGGTGAGCTTCTTTTGCAGCACGGCGCAATGGTTGTTCCCCTTCTCAAAGGAGGAGAAGCACGCCCCCCGTTCCACGGCCAGCGGGTTTGCCTCGGTGCGGTAGGGGCCGATGAAGCTGTCCCGCAGGCAGTCGAAGCCGTCCGGGTCAAAGGAGGCCGCCATGAACTGGTGGGCGTGCTCGTAGAACAGCTCATAATCGATGATGCCGTCGGCGTAATCGCTGCCGGCGCAGTACAGCGACATCTGGAAGTTCTGGTTATCGATGGGGATCTGGTGGAAGGCGAACTCGGCGTAGGAGTACACGCTGAGCTTCCGGGGCTTGTCCGACGCGTTTTCCAGCGCCAGATCCCACAGCTCCACGTTCTCTCCCCGGGGGATGAACAGCGTCTGGGCGGCGTTCACGCCGTGACTGGTACACTCGTAGACAGAGTAGCTCAGCCCGTGGCGGCAGCGGTAAGCTTCCAGCGGCCCGCCGCAGGGCTGCCAGGACACGGACCAGTATTCCCCCGTCTCATCGTCCCGGATATAAACGTAGTGGCCCGGGCGGTCCATAGGCACTCCGTTGGGCCGGAAGCGGGTGATCCGGTGGTGCTCCGGGCTCTTATAAAAGAGGTAGCCCCCGGCGGTGTGGTTGACCACGGCGGCCATATCCTCCACGCCCAAGTAGTTGGTCCAGGAGGCGGGCACGTCCACACGGTCGATCACATACTCCCGTTTCTGCTGGTCAAAGTGTCCGTATTTCATAGCATTTGCCCCCTTATACATGGTTACGATTATAGTACATCGAGAGCGCTGTTGAAATCCATAGCAGATAATGCGTTCTTTTGACGCTGATTGTCAGTTGGAACCATAAATGACTGTGACGCGCGCGCCTGAATATCGGGCCCTCTCGGCTTGGAGGTCGGCTTGCGCTGTACCCCGCTGCGGAAATAAGTGCTTTCGCATCGGTCAAAGAAAACCAATAATCCGAACCCTTCTCCTATCGGAAAAAGGTTCGGATTATATGGGTTTGCCAAGGTCGAACGCTATAGATGCCACAGAAAAACATCTCGATAAAACAAAAAAAGGGACCGTCATTCGCCTTGCGGCGAACGACTGGTCCCGGCAGCCTTCGGCTGCCTTGGTGCCGGTGGCCGGACTCGAACCGGCACGCCTCGCGGCGCTTGATTTTGAGTCAAGTACGTCTACCAATTCCATCACACCGGCAAGCGCATGGGGTATTATACTACACTTTCGCCCCAAACGCAAGGGTCATTCTTCGGGATTTTCCGAATTTTCCGCCTCGTCGCCCTCCTCCAGATCCAGGTCGGCCACCGTCAGCGCCATCAGGTCCTCTATCTTCGGCGATTCCATGGCCGCCACCCGGTTGGCCTGGCGGGCCACCGCCGCCTCAAACACATTGCGCACGTCCCGGGCGTTGCCAAAGTTCTCGTCCCGGCGGTCATACATCACCTGGAACGCCTCCGCGGCCGCCTTGTCCGCCTCCTCGTCCAGCTTGTAGCCGTTCTTTTCGCATACCGAGCGGAAGATCTCCGCCAGCTGCCCGCCGTCGTAATCCTCAAAGTAGAAATACTTGTTGAAGCGGCTCTCCAGACCGGGGTTGGCGTGGATGAAATCCCCCATCAGATCGGTATACCCCGCCACAATGACGATGAGGTCGTCCCGGTGGTCCTCCATCCCCTTCAGCAGCACCTCAATGGCCTCCCGGCCAAAGTCGTTGGCGTTGTCCTGGTTGGCCAGGGCGTAGGCCTCGTCGATGAACAGCACCCCGCCCAGGGCCTTGTCGATGACCTCCTGGGTCTTGAGGGCGGTCTGGCCCACAAAGCCGGCCACCAGCCCGGAGCGGTCCACTTCCACCAGCTGGCCCTTGGACAGCACGCCCACGGCGTGGTAGATCTTTGCCAGCAGACGGGCCACGGTGGTCTTGCCGGTGCCGGGGTTGCCCATGAACACCAGATGCAGGGACATGGGCGGCACGGGCAGCCCCGCCTCCTGGCGCAGCTTGCGCACCTTCACCAGGTTGATGAGGCTCTTGACGTCCTCTTTCACCTTGCTCAGGCCGCACAGCCCGTCCAGCTGGGCCAGCAGCTCGTCCAGCGTCTCCTCTGGCTCCGCCGGAGCCTCCTCATTTTTAGCCTCTTCCACTTTTGCGGGGGCGGGGGAGACCGCCTCATCCTCCGGCTTCCCGGTCTTGACGGGCGCGCCGTCGGTGCGGCGGGCCACAAACTCGTTCACATCCAGGTCGGATTTGCCCCCGGCCACCCCGGCGTGGTCGCAGTAGGCGGACAGGGAGTCGGCGCAGGCGTTGACAAACCCCGCCTCCGCTTCGCTCACCTTGCCGTCCACGGCGGCGAACAGCAGCAGCATCAGGGTAAAGGTGTCTACAAAGCGCCGGCTCTGGCCGCGCCCCTGCTCCAGATCCGCCTGAACCAGGCGGCGGAAGAAGCTGGGCAGCACGAAGCCGCCATAGCCCTCCACGGCGGAGGCCAGCTCCCAGTACAGGGCGGTGGGCACCGGGTTGCCCTTGGAGTAGATGGCGTTGTAATGCTCCACGTGGCGGGGAGTGAGCCCCTGGTCGGTCTGCCACACGCCGCAGGCACAGCTGCGCATGAAGCCGTCGGCCTCCCGGCCAAAGGCCACCCGGGCGGAGGGATCGGCGATCTGGCGGCGGAAGGCGGTCATCGCCTCATCATACTGCTTGTGGACGGCGGCGGGGGTCATGGGCTGGGACATGGCGGGCACGCTCCTTTTTCTCTTGGCGTTGATTCGGCTCCTATTATAATCCTTTTTTTCAAAAGCCGCAAGGGTAAAACGGGTTGACAGGCGCCGCCGGGTATCGTATGATGTAGATGACGTGAAAATTTGGAAACGCCCCTATTTTTTATGGATTTGAGTGATTGTGATGACAAAACGAATTTCTGCCTTTGTGCTGGCCCTGGTGTGGGCCCTGATGCTCACCGCCTGCGATGCCCCCGCGGCGGATGCCCCCGCGCCCTCTGACGGAACGCCGTCCATCCCCAGCGCCGCTGTATCGGAGGAACCGTCCCATGAGCCGGAGTCTGAGCCTCCCGCCGAAACGGAGCGGACAGAATCACAGGTGTCTGAGACACAAGCGCCTGAGACGCAGACCCCGGAGACACAGACCCCGGAGACACAGACCCCGGAGAGTGAGCCCCCCGCCGTCGCCGAGGACGGCTGGTACAGCTCCAAGGAGGAGGTGGCGCTGTATCTTCACCTCTACGGCCATCTGCCGGGCAACTACGTGACCAAGCGGCAGGCCCAGGACAAGGGCTGGAGCGGCGGCAGCGTGGAACGCTACACCGGGGAGGGCACCGCCATCGGCGGCAGCCGCTTCGGCAACTATGAGGGCCTGCTGCCGGAGGCCGAGGGCCGGAGCTACCAGGAGTGCGACATCGACACCGTGGGCGCGTCCTCCCGAGGGGCCAAACGGATCGTGTACTCTAACGACGGGCTGATCTATTACACCGGGGATCATTATGAGAGCTTTGAGCTGCTCTATGGGGAGCCGTGAGTATGGAGACGATCAGATTGGACGGCGCCCGGCTGCGCGACCGGGAAGAGGCCATGGAGCTGCTGGATCAGGCGCTGACCCTGCCGGAGTGGTGGGGGCGGAACCTGGACGCGCTGTACGACTGTCTGGCGGACTTGGGCCGGCCGGTTCGGCTGGAGGTGTTCCGCCGGGAAACCATGGTGGAGACACCCTTTGGCCGCCGTCTGCTCCGGGTGCTGGAGGACGCGGCGGAGGAGCTCCCCTGGCTGGAGCTGGACACCGATTGAGCGATGGGATGCGTATCTGTAAAATGGGAGCGGCAGGGCCATAGGCCCTGCCGCTCCCATTTTTACAATTCGGGCGAGTGAAACAGCTCCGGATCCTGCCAGTCATCCAGCTCAAACCCCGCCCTGGGGGGCGTGGACTGGGGGCCGGCCTGCATCCGCCCCGCCACCAGGCTGGACAGATCCTCATAGGGGGGCGGACGGTATCGGGGATCCTGGGCCGCCAGCTCCCGCTCATCGGGCTTTTTGTGCTTCATGGCGTTTCCTCCTGTAAAGCGGAAACGGAGGGCGGCTGCGCCCTCCGTCTCCCGCCCAACTCAGTAGCCCCGGCTGTTGTTCCGGTTCTCGGGGTTGTTGGAGTCCTTCTTGTTCTGGCCGTTCTGCTGGTTCTTGTTCTGGCCATTCTGCTGGTTCTTGTTCTGGCCGTTCTGCTGATTCTTGTTTTCAGAGTTGTTGAAATTGCGGTTATCCATGATTATCACCTCACGCAGGACAGTATGCCACGCTTGATGCCGGGTTATACGGGCTGGAAAAATTTTTTTAAAAATAGTACCCATTTATGACGCTCTGTGCTATAATGTACGCGTCAATCGATTTCAGCCTGGAAAGGATGGATGTTGCCGTGAAATGCCCGTATTGTGCCCATTTGGAGAGTAAGGTCGTGGACTCCCGCCCCGCCGACGAGGGGAGCAGCATCCGCCGCCGCCGGGAATGCCTTGCCTGCCGCAAGCGCTTCACTACTTATGAGATCATGGAAAGCCTGCCGCTGATGGTCATCAAGCGGGACGGCAGCCGTCAGGCGTTCGACAGGAACAAGCTGATGGGCAGTATGCTCAAGTCCTGTGAGAAGCGCTCCGTGCCCATCTCCACGCTGGAGCGGCTGGCGGCCGAGATCGAGCAGTCCCTGCAAAACGAGATGGAGCGTGAGGTGCCCACCACCGAGATCGGCGAGCTGGTCATGGAAAAGCTGAAGGACGTGGACGAGGTGTCCTACGTCCGCTTCGCCTCCGTTTACCGCCAATTCAAGGACATCAACACCTTTATGGCGGAGCTGACCAAGCTTCTGGAGGAAAAGTGAGCTAAAACTGAGCATAAGAAAGCCCCCGCAGTCCATGACTGCGGGGGCTTTCTGCGCCGCGGCCCAGGCAAAACCTAATACTATCTTAATGCCGGCTTAACGAAGGCTTGGTGTCCGGGGGGTAGAATCCAATGACAGATGGGCCAGCCCATCACCCAAATACCACTACTGGAGGTCATGAACATGAATAAAAAAATGCTTATCCCCATCGCAATCGCCGCGATCCTTGTCTTGGGCATCGTGCTCGGCTGCAACTGGTTTTTTTCCGGCGCGGGGAGCACCAATTACTACACCCAGGTTGACAATACCAAGCTCAGTCAGGTGTCGCCGCAGGGGGCGGTCGACCTGTCCGGCAACGGGGGCATGGACCACTCTTATACCCTGACCTCCTACGATGAACACGGCAATGAAAAGGACGTTACATTCGGCACATCGCGGGAACTGCGGGAGGGCGCGTTCCTGTGCCTGAAGGTAAGCCCCCTCCGCGGTGTACTGGAATGGAGCGAGGTGCGGTATGATGAGCTCCCCCCAGCCGTACAGGAGCACTATGCCGTGCCGGCCAGTCGATAAAAATATCCCCCGCAGTCGGTGACTGCGGGGGATATTTTGAACTTTCCTGCTCTGCGGATCAATACATCCCCATGTCGGGGGAGGGGGCCGCCACGGGGGCGGGAGGCTCGGGCTTGTCGGCCACCAGGGACTCGGTGGTCAGCAGCACGGCGG
>CAZCFU010000100.1:0-5777 GCA_964498005.1 uncultured Oscillospiraceae bacterium
TGCTGGGCTCCATCGAGCGGTTCATCGGCGTCATCACCGAGCATTTCGCCGGGGCGTTCCCGGCGTGGCTGGCCCCTGTCCAGGTGAAGGTGCTGCCCGTCACCGACCGGGCGGAGGAGTACGCCCGCAAAGTGGCCGCCAAGCTGGACGAGCAGGGCTTCCGCTGTGAGGTGGACGGCCGGAACGAGAAGATCGGCAAGAAGATCCGCGAGGCCACCCTGGAGAAGGTACCCTATATGCTGGTGGTGGGCGACCGGGACATGGAGAACGGCACCGTCTCCCCGCGCCACCGCTCCGGCGAGGATCTGGGCGCCATGGGGCTGGACGCTTTCGCCGCATTGCTGGGCGAAGAGGTCAAGAGCAAGGCAATCAAGTAAAAAGCAAAACTGCCGGGGAAATTCCCCGGCAGTTTTTTATCCCAAATCCTCAAAAAATGTATTAAAATCTACGCCAAAAATCTGTTTAAGCGCTATCAATTCACTCACCTTGATATTCATGCGGTTTGTTTCGATTTTGGCATAACTGCTTTTCGATATTTTAATACCCATCAACTGCATTTTTGCCACAGCCTGATCTTGCGTCAGATTTGCGGCATTTCGCAAGGCACCAATTTTATGACCAATGTCCAAATCCGGTCTGAGCTTTTGCACGGCAACCTCCTATGGCAGAAGCGTCTCATATGGCACATTCAAAATCTCTCGCAGGGCGCGCAGCTCTGCCGCATAGATATGCCGCTGGCCCACTTCCATTTTTGCCACGGCGCTTCGGGTAACATCACAATCACGGGTTTGTAATCGTGCGGCTAATTGCTCTTGGGTCATTCCACACGCCTCCCGGGCGGCACGGATCTGCCGTCCCACTACAGAATCATACGTATAGTCCACGCCGTCACCCCCGTTGCACCTATATCAGCACAAGTTTTTCTTGATTTTACCTTATTATTGTGCTACAATTGCACTAATATAAGTGCAGTCAAAAATTTTAGGGGATGCGCATTATGGAATTTTTCAAGTTGAACCCTGATCCTAATGTCCCATATCAAAAAATGTACGCGACCCTGTTCAACGCCGTCACTACGGCGCTGAACATGATGGAGGACGGCGAGTTCATGAAGGCCCGCTCGGTGCTCATAAAAGCCCAGCAGGCGACGGAGGAGCTGTACATTGAGGGCAATGGATAGGCGGGAGGCCCAGGATGACAAAAATCTTACAATTCATCGTAGTATTATTAGATTGCTGCATTGTCTGCCTCCTTTTATATGTGCTGTGGATCGCTATGGCAGTTTCTTTTCAGCAGCTTTATTTCCGAATACGGTGCGGATACCGGGGGTTCAAGGAGAAGCCGGGGCGGGCCTGTGTGATCTGCAAATATCAGGGCGAATGCGACAGGGCGTGGGAAAGCGAGGAATATAGGCAATATATCCTCCGCCGCGTCTCCCATCCGGATCAGGCGCGAGGGATGCTTGATGAGATCCGGGCGGAGGAGGAATCCAAACCCAAATGAATCAGCAAGGGAGCATTTGCCCCCTTGCTTTTTTCGTCAACCTATGGTATATATGATTGCAATACCTCTCTGCGGGGTAAATCTTTACTTACTTATATAGGAGTTGATTTGTCCATATGGACCCAGATAGTATGATACTGCTGGCCGTGCTGGTGTTGATGGTGGTCATGTCCGGCTACTTTTCCGCCACCGAGACGGCCTTCACCTCCCTCAACCGCATCCGCCTGAAAAGCCGCGCCGACAACGGCGACAAAAAGGCGGCGAAAACCCTGGCCCTGGCGGAGGATTACGACAAGCTGCTGTCCACCATCCTCATCGGCAACAACATCGTGAACAACGTGGCCGCCACCCTGTCCACCCTGCTGTTCATCAAGCTCATCAATGAGGAGAGCGGCCCGGCGGTGTCCACCGTCGTGCTCACCGTGGTGGTGCTGATCTTCGGCGAGATCTCCCCGAAAAGCCTGGCCAAGGAATCCCCGGAGGCTTTCGCCATGTTCTGCGCCCCCTTCCTGCGGTTCCTGATGGTGCTGCTCACCCCGCTGAATTTCATCTTCGGCCTGTGGAAGAAGCTGCTCACCCTCCTGTTCCACAAGGAGCAGGACGAGGGCATCACCGACGAGGAGCTGGTCACCATGGTGGAGGAGGCGGAGGACCAGGGCGGCCTGGACCGGGAGGAGAGCCAGCTCATCCGCTCCGCCATCCGCTTTGACGACCTGGAGGCCGGGGACATCCTCACCCCCCGGGTGGACGTGGTGGCGGTGGAGGACAACTTCTCCCTGGCCGACGTGGCGGCGGTGTTCGCCGCCGAGGGCTACTCCCGCCTGCCTGTGTACCATGAGAGCGTCGACGATATCGTGGGCGTGATCCACCAGAAGGATCTGTTCTCCGCCCGCTATCATGGCCGGGACGAGCTGCCCCCGCTGATCCGCCCGGTGCTGCACATCACCTCCGGCACAAAAATCGACGACCTGATGCGCCAGTTCCAGCGCACCAAGACCCAGATGGCGGTGGTGGTGGACGAGTACGGCGGCACCGAGGGCATCCTCACCATGGAGGACATCGTGGAGGAGCTGGTGGGCGAGATCTGGGACGAGCACGACGAGGTGGTGGAGCAGTTCCGCAAGCAGCCCGACGGCAGCTATTTTATCTCCTGCTCCGCCGACCTGGACGACCTGTACGACCTGTTCCAGCTCACCGGCGAGTGCGACGCGGCCACGGTGTCCGGCTGGGTGCTGGAGCAGCTGGGCCGGGTGCCGGAGGTGGGGGACCACTTCGTGTGGGAGAACCTGGACGTCACCGTCACCCGCGCCGAGCACCACCGGGTGCTGGAGATCAAAGTGGTGGTCCTGCCCGATCCCGAGGACAAAGAGGAATAAACGCGTTTCGGCCCCCGGCTGTCAGCCGGGGGCCGCTTTTTATCCCGCTTTCCGTTTTTTCCAGCAGGCCAGCGCCAACCCCGCCAGGGACAGCGCCCCCAGCGCTATGCCGGGAAACAGCCCCGGGGCGGTATAGCGCAGCTCCACCTCATGCTCCCCGGCTGGCATGGGGACGGTCAGGAAGGTATCCAGCCAAACGCCCGTGTCCACCTTTTTGCCGTCCACATAGGCCGTCCAGCCCTTTTCGGCGGGGATGGTGGTAGCCAGCTCGCCCCCCGCCTCGCTTCGGGCGGTGAGCCGCACCCGGCCGTTTTTCTCCACCGATGTGACCGCCACGTTGTTCAGCTTCTCCACCGCATAATGGAGGACGCTGGGATCGTACTCCCACAGTCCCCTGCCCTCATACCACTCCCCCACGTTCCAGTTCCCGGAGCGCCGCACGGTGACCGTCCACTCCTCACCAGCGGCGGGTGTGCCGATGTAGTGGACGCTGGCCGCCTCGCTGGAGCCCAGCCACAGCAGGTGCTCTCCGTTCACCAGCACCTCTTTCAGGCCGGAGGCGGACAGGTCGGCGTAGATGGGCAGACCGTTCCCGGTAAACATGATCTCGATTTCGCCTGGTGTCTCGGTCAAGTGCTGGGGGGCCACCATGCTGAACACCGGCCCGCCGACCCCGGAAAGGCAGGCGAGCACGTCGTTCTGCCGGTCAAAGGACGTTCTGCCCATCAGTGTCTCGTCCGCCGCCTCCGGGCAAAAGGCCAGCGGCAGCACGTCCGGGTTTTTCCACAGCGTCAGCTCCCCCGCCTGGGCGACAGGCTCGTACCCCGGCGGCATATCGTCCCCACTGATGATATATTTCACGCCGAACAGCGCGTCGGTCACCGGCGTGGAGCCGTAGTAAGCGCACCACATCCAGGTCTGGGCAAAGCCCAGCTTTTTTGTCAGCCGGTTCACCTGGTCGTTGTACAGACTGCTGTAGTGGGTGATGCCGGGGTAGCCGAAGGACAGCGGGCTGTTGAACCCCCGATCTTCTGTGGCCCCCATGCGGAAAAATTCATCCCCGGCGTCTTCTTTTGCCGCCTCCACCAGCTGGGCGTTGGCGGTGTAGTAATCCCGGTATGCCCGGTAGGAGTCGGAGCCGAACTGCCCCTCCAGCCCGCCCAGGATGGTTTTCGTGTTGAAGCCCAGCTCCAGCACCGTAAGGACTGCCAGCGCCAGCGCCCCGCCCCGCTCCAGCCAGGGGCCGCGCTCCCCCAGCCAGTCCAGAAACGCCCCCAGGGCCTGGACCGCCAGATACAGCAGACAGAACGAGACCACAAAGGAGTAGCGGGCGGGGAACCAGTTGGGCCGCTGGAACAGATGCCACACCTTATCCAGCGGGGACAGGAGCAGGGACGCGGCGGACACCGCCAGCAAAGCGCCGTTGGCCAGCTTTTCCCGCAGAGAAATTTTTCGCGGAAAGAAGTACACGACCGCCAGCACCAGCGCCGCCGTCCCGCAGAACACATAGGGCGGGGCCCCGTAGGTGATGGACTGGTACTGCCCTGGTAGAAGCTGGCCCAGCAGCTTCAACGGTTCGCAGGCCAGCAGTCCGTCGTAGTCCACGTTTCCGCCGCTGAATTTGCCGGTGAACATGGACAGGAAGGTGGGCAGCCACAGCCACGCCGTCAGCCCCAGGGCGCAGGCCGCGCCGCCAAAAAACCGGGCCAGCACCATTTTCAGCGACAGCCAGCGGGGCCGCAGGACGGCCAGCCGAGCGCACAAGTACAGTGCGCAGAAAATGCCCACCATATAGGAAATATACCAGGTGGAGATAAAGCACACCGTCAGCGCGGCAATGAACGGCCCCGCGCCGCGCCCCGCCAAGATCCGCTCCACCGCCAGCAGGATCGGCGGCAGCCAGATCACCCCGTCCAGCCACATAACGCAGATGGAATAGATGGCGTTGTAGGACATCAGGGCGTAGCACACCGCGCAGATCAGCGCCGCCCCGTCATGGCCGGGGAAGCGCTTTTGGGCGAAAACGGCAAAGCTCACCCCCGCCAGACCGATTTTCAGCACCATCAGGAACATCAATCCGATGGGCATGGCCTCATTTGGCACAAACAGGGTCAATAGGGACAGCGGGCTGGACACATAATAGGAGAACACCCCGATGTAAGACGTACCCAGCACCTTTGACCAGGAGAAGAACAGCCCGCCGTTTTTCAGCGCGCAGAAAAATTCCACATACTGGGTGGACATATCGGAGATGAGGATCGTCTTATCCCCCCAGGGGGCCATGCCCAGGGACGCGCACGCCCACAGCATCACCAACCCTGGAATGGCAAAAGCCAGGGCGTACACCGCCGCCCCCAGCCGTTTCGTCTTGTCCGTCGCGCTCCCCTCCCTTCTTTGTCACAAGCCGCGCTTCACAGAGCGTCAATCATTTTATCATGGCCCGCCCGGGCTGTCAAATTGCCGAAAATACCGCCCTTGTTTTTCCACGTATCATTTTGCCCGTTTTTGCACATCCTGCACACAGAAGTCAAATGGAAAAGAGGTTCACGCCATGAAACGAATAACCGCCCTGGCGCTGGCGGCGCTGTGCCTGCTCAGCGTCCCGGCCTACGCCGCCCCCGCGGACATCACCGCCCCCTCCGCCGTCCTGATGGAAAAGACCACCGGCACGGTCCTTTCCGAGCAGGACTCCAAAACCCAATATGAGCCCGCCTCCGTCACCAAGATCATGACCCTGCTGCTGGTCATGGAGGCCATCGACGGCGGCAGTCTGGGCTGGGACGATATGGTCACCGCCTCCGCCTACGCCTGCTCCATGGGCGGCAGTCAGATCTGGCTGAAGGAGAACGAACAGCTCACCGTCCGGGACATGGTGAAGGCGGTGACGGTGGTGTCCGC
>CAZCFU010000101.1:0-5769 GCA_964498005.1 uncultured Oscillospiraceae bacterium
TTTTCTGTTCCGGCGGCCCCATGCTGGCTGGTAAACTCAACGACGGGCGGCGCACCTGCCTGTCCCATATGTTCGAGGCCGTGGGCGGCTACTACGCCGGCAAGCTGGACGAGGCGGGGGTAGAGGAATATGAAAACAACGCCTGCCCCACCTGCGGCTCCTGCTCCGGGATGTACACCGCAAACTCCATGAACTGCCTCACCGAGGCCATCGGCATGGGTTTGAAGGGCAACGGCACCATCCCCGCCGTGTGGTCCGCCCGCCTGCGGCTGGCCAAACACGCCGGAATGCAGATCATGGAGCTGGTGAAGAAAGATATCAAGCCCCGGGACATCATGACCGAGGCCGCCTTCCACAACGCCGAGACGGTGGACATGGCCCTGGGCTGCTCCACCAACACCATGCTCCACCTGCCCGCCATCGCCCACGAGTGCGGCATTGAGCTGGATCTGGATATGTCCAACGAGATCTCCTCCAAGACCCCCAACCTGTGCCACCTGGCCCCCGCCGGGGACACCTACATGGAGGACCTGGAGGGCGCGGGCGGCGTCCACGCCGTTATGATGGAGCTGAACAAAAAGGGCCTGCTGGACACCTCCGTGATGACCTGCACCGGCAAGACCCTGGACGAGAACCTGGAGGGCGTGGTCAACCGTGACCACAACCTGATCCGCCCCATCGATAACCCCTACTCCGCCGACGGCGGCATTGCCGTCCTCAAGGGCAACCTGGCCCCCGAGGGCTGCGTGGTGAAGCGCTCCGCCGTAGCCCCCGAGATGATGAAGCACCAGGGCCCCGCCCGCGTGTTCAACTCCGAGGAGGAGGCCATCGAGGCCATCTACGCCGGTAAAATCGTGGCGGGCGATGTGGTGGTCATCCGCTACGAGGGCCCCAAGGGCGGCCCCGGTATGCGGGAGATGCTCAACCCCACCTCCGCCATCGCGGGCATGGGGCTGGACAAGGATGTGGCCCTCATCACCGACGGGCGGTTCTCCGGCGCCACCCGGGGCGCCTCCATCGGCCACGTCTGCCCCGAGGCCGCCCAGGGCGGCACCATCGCCTTTGTGGAGGAGGGCGACCAGATCGCCATCGACATCCCCTCCTGCTCCATCGAACTGTTAGTGGACGAGACCACCCTGGCCGCCCGGAAGGCCGCATGGGTGTGCCCCGAGCCCAAGATCAAGACCGGCTACCTGGCCCGGTACGCCAAGCTTGTCACCTCCGCCGCCCGGGGCGCGGTGCTGGAGTGATCCCCTTCCCCAATCCTGTGATGTGAAGTGGAGTTTTGCAACATGGAACCAATGGATCAGGCCTATATGGAGGAGCTGGCCCGGGTAAACGCCGCCCTGGAGGACGCGCTGAAAGCCGCCGAGGAGGCCAACCAGGCCAAAAGCCGCTTCCTGTCCAGTATGTCCCACGATATCCGCACTCCTATGAATGCCATTGTGGGCATGACTTCCATCGCCCTGTCCCACATTGATGAAAAGGCCCGGGTGCAGGACTGCCTGCGCAAGATCCAGACCGCCTCCTCCCACCTGATGAGCCTAGTGAACGACGTGCTGGATATGTCCCGCATCGACAGCGGACGCATGGCGCTCAGCGAGGAGGACTTCTCCCTCCCCGATCTGGTTCATGAGGTGGCGGTGATCGTGGGGCCCCAGGCGGCCCAAAAGCGGCAGGCCCTCCACACCGACATCGGCGACATCTTCGAGGAAAATCTGGTGGGCGATCCTCTGCGCCTGCGCCAGATTTTGGTGAATATCATCGGCAACGCGGTCAAGTATACCCAGGAAGAAGGCACTATCCAGATCCACTTCACCCAGCGGCCCGCCCCCGACCGCAAGGGCGGCCCTGCTGTATGGCTGGACTTCTCCTGCCAGGATAACGGGATCGGCATGAGCCAGGAATTTCTAACCCGCATTTTTCTCCCCTTCGAGCGGGTGCAAAACACCACCATCAGCAAAATCGAGGGCACGGGCCTCGGTATGTCCATCGTGAAGAAGCTGGTGGACAGCATGGGCGGCGACATCACCGTGGAAAGCCAGGAGGGCGTGGGCAGCCGCTTTACCGTGGCGCTCCCCTTCTCCGTCTCCCCTCTCGGCCGCAGAGAGCTCGCCCTGCCTGTGGGGCAGGCCGTACTGGTGGCGGAACCCCGGGACGACCGGGCCAGACAGATCATGGCCTACCTCCGGGATGCCGGCCTGGAGCCCATCCGTTTGACCCGCGGCGTGGAGGCCGTCACCCGGCTGACAGAGGCGCAGTACGAGAACCGTATGCCCTGCGCCCTGCTGCTGGGACACGAGCTGGCGGATATGTCCCCGCTGGACGCTGCCACCCATGTGCGGCAGCTGGCCGGATCCGCTTTCCCCATCCTTCTGGTGTCCGAGGACGATTGGGCGCAGATCGAGTACCGGGCGGTTCGGGCCGGGATCAACGCCTTTGTCCCCTGCCCTCTGTTCCGCAGCCGCCTGCTGGAAACCCTCTCTTCCCTCACCGCCGGACAGGGTCACCAGGAACAGGCCCAGAGCGGCGGCGCGGTGGACTACAGCGAACACCGCGTTCTGCTGGTGGAGGACAACGAGCTCAACCAGGAGATCGCCCTGGAGCTGCTGGGCATGACCGGCGTCCAAACGGATGTGGCCGGGGACGGCGCTCAAGCGGTGGAGATGTTCCAAAACTCCCCGGAGGGCTGGTACGAGATCATTCTCATGGACATCCAGATGCCCGTGATGAACGGCTATGACGCCACCCGCGCCATTCGGAAGCTGCCCCGGCCGGATGCCGAAAGTGTCTGGATCGTGGCCATGACGGCCAACGCCTTTATGGAAGATATGCGATTGTCCCGGGAGGCTGGCATGAATGAACACATCTCAAAGCCGGTGGATGTGGACCGGCTCACGGAGATCCTGCGGGGACGGCTGAGCGGCCAGGGGGACAAGCATTGAGGGTCATATGATCCGGGAAAAGATGTGAGGAAACGATGAGGCCATATCAAGCGGAATATCTGGACAATCTGCGGCAGTTCGCCACCCTCTCCCAGCGCAAGCGGCCCGGCGAGTTGACGTGCGAGGAATACGCCGCCCAAATGGCGGAGAATCGCGCCCAGATCATCCGCCTGGGCCAGCGAAACATGGAGCTGCTCCGAACCGGACTGTTCCCGGTGCTGGACAACCTGTTTGACGCCGGCGAGGAGGATCTGATGGAACTGGAGGAGTTCTCCTTCCAGCTGTTCGACGCCCGCAGGGAGCTGGATGTCGGGCTGTTCTGCCAGATCCGTCAGGCCCTGCTCACCCTGGCCCGGCAGAAAAAGGATCGGAACGCCATGATCCGGGAGCTGTACTGGCTGGGTATGGGGCGCAACGCCCTTTCCAGCAAGATGGTTGGCCTCCCGCTGTCCGACGTTGCGGAATACATGACCCATATGCGGCTGTGCTTTGCCGAGGCGGCGGCTTATCTGAAATATTTTGACGAGATCAAAGATACCGAAACCCAGGGATATATCATCCGCGCACGGGCCAATATGTCCCTTGGGCAGTTCAGTTCCCCCGGCGAGAAGATCCAACTGGTGCGGCATACCCTGGAGATCCTTCAGGATACAGACTATCAGAAAGCGGCCCCCGACCTGCCCTGGGAGCGGTTCCTCTACCTCACCCACCAGAATATGACCTCCAGCATCTCCCACAGCCGGGAAAGCCCCATGAGCCCCGAGGATATCGCCAGCATCATGGAATCCGCGTATATCGTCTATACCCGGCGGTTCCAGGAGGCGAAAACGCAGGGCAGTCAACCCCCCGCAAAATCCGCTTTTGGCTACTACACCATTGAATTCTATTGCGGCCTCTACGGCCTGGATACCCTGCTTCAGAAGCTGGAGGAGCTGCTGGACGCCGCCGACCCCGCTGACTACTCCGCCGATGGGATGTACAGCATGATCTCCCTGCTCGCCTTTTACAGCCAGTATCTCTCCCAGTACCCCGACCGGATCCCGCCGCGGACAGAGTATATCCAAAGCCTCTACCGGCGGATGCTGGACTATGCGGACGCCTACCCCAGAGAGCTGAGCGGGGACAGCCTCTTCCTCTATCTGCGTCAGCTCTGCTTTACCTTTATCGAGACCGACGGCGGCCTTTCCTATGGGGAGTTTTTGCTGCGGCTGATGCCGCGCTTTGCCCCGGAGATCTACCGCCACTCCCATATCGTGGGGGAAGCGGCAAAAGCCCTGTGCGCCGCCATCATGGACGACGACCCCTCCTATTTTGACGATATCGACTTTATCCGGATCGTCAGCGATCCTGTGGAAAAGCGCCAGACGGTGCTGGAGTATGCCATGAACTGCGGCATTTTTCACGATGTCGGCAAGATCAGCGTCATCGAGCTTTACAACCGCACGGCCCGCCAGTGGTTCGAGAATGAGTACGAGATGGCCCACCTGCACACGCTGGCCGGTCGGATCCTGCTGGAGCCCCGGCCCTCCACCAGCCGGTACGCCTCCGCCGCCCTGGGCCACCATGCCTGGTACGACGGCACCCGGGGCTACCCCTCGTCTTACAAGCGGCTGGAGTGCCCCGAGCGGCAGATGGTGGATATCATCGGCCTGGTCGATTGGCTGGAAACTGTCGTCAACTCCGCCCATATGTATGACAGACCGGCATTGGCATTTGAGGAAGCAGTGCGCGGCGCCGCCGAGCTGGAGGGGACGCGCTTCTCCCCCCTGCTCACCGCCCGCCTTCGGGACGCGCAGACGGCCGCGCGCTTGAAGCTCGCCTTGGAAACGGGCGAACAAAACGCCTACCGCTGGATGTGCGATGACGCCCACCAGTCCGAGCCTCCAGAAACTAAGCCCTGAGAACCGCCCCTGGGGATTTCCCCGGGGGCGGTTTTGATGCGGGCCATGCGCCTGTATAAAACTTAAAAAGGGGCTTTCTTTTTCCCCGGAATTCGTGTATAATGGAGCGAATATACAAAAATGGGTCGTTGTGCCCAATGAGACGTGTGCCGGCGGCAGCCGCCGGAAGAGGAGGAGTTCCCATGAACAGAAGCACCGCGCGGGAGATCGCCGTCCATTTCGCCTTTGAGCTGGCCTTTTCCGATGAAAAGGCCCAGCAGCTCCTGGAACGGGAGCTTACCCCGGAGTCTTTCGCTCTGCGGGCCAAGGACGAGCCCATGTATGCCGAGTTCCCCGGAGAGGGGGAGCTGGACTATATCCCCCGGTTGGTTCGGGGTGTGGGCAGCCACGGCGCGGAGCTGGACGGCTACATCGCCAAGTACGCCAAGGGATGGAAGTTCGCCCGCATTGACCGGGTGGCCTCCGCCATTATGCGGGTGGCCATGTACGAGATCCTGTATATGCCGGACGTGCCCAACGGGGCAGCCATCAACGAGGCCGTGGAGATCGCCAAAAAGTACGTGGACGACGACGTGGTGAAGTTTATCAACGGCATCCTGGGCTCCTTCGTGCGCTCGGAGCTGCCGGAGCAGGAGTAAACGGCATGGACGCACAGTGCATCGGATTTGACACCAGCAACTACACCACCTCCGCCGCCGTGTTCGGCAATGGTACGGCGAAAAACCGGGGCAAGCTGCTCACCGTTCCCGAGGGGGCGCTGGGCCTGCGGCAGAGCGACGCCCTGTTCCAGCACGTGAAGCGTCTGCACCTGATGGTGGAGCAGCTGCGCTCTGACGGGGCCATCGGCCAGATCGCCGCCGTGGGGGCCTCCACCCGGCCCCGGGAGGTGGAGGGCTCCTATATGCCCTGCTTCCTGGTGGGCG
>CAZCFU010000102.1:0-5762 GCA_964498005.1 uncultured Oscillospiraceae bacterium
AGATCAGCAGGCAGGCCAGCGTACCCGCCGCCCCCAGGAACACCGGGGCGTGGCGGTCGGTAGACTGCCACTGCTCTACGGCGATGACCAGGAACAGGGCGGTCATGGCAAAGTCGATGCCCTCGGTGTTGATGGTGATGAGCGCCCCCGCCACCGCGCCGATGACCGATCCCGCGATCCAGTACAGGTGATCCAGCAGAGCGATGGAGAAGTAGAAGTCCTTCTCATCCACCCCTTCCGGGGCGCTGACCCCCGCCAGCAGAGCATAGGTCTCGTCGGTGAGGGCGAAGATCATGTACAGCTTCCGCCAGCCCATGCCCTGGAATTTCTCCAGCATGGACAGGCCGTACACCAGGTGCCGGAAGTTGAGCACCAGGGTGAGGAAGGCGGCGTCCGCCAGGGGGGCGGCGTTGGAGAGCAGCTCCACCCCCAGGTACTGGCCGCTGCCGGCGTAGATGGTCAGCGACATGATGCCGGACCAGACGGTGTGGAAGCCCGCCGCCGACAGCATCCAGCCGAACACGATGCCGATGGACAGGTAGCCCATCAGCACCGGCACGGTGTGGGGGAAGGCGGCGGCCAGGGATTTTCGGTTCATTGGGGTCACTTCCTCGTGTAAACGCGTTAAAGCACTAAATAGACACTGTTATTATATCGTCAAGTTTCCCCTTTGGCAAGGGCAGGGTTTTACAGATTGTTCATTGTATTCCCGGAAGGATTTGGGTATAATACAGCCACGGACGACCCGCCCGAACCATTTGGGGTTGGGGCGGAAGGAATGATGGAGTGACAGACCGATGAAAAAGCTTTTGTACATCTATAATCCCGCCGCCGGGAGAAAAACCGCCAAGGCCAACCTGTCCGACGCGCTGGAGGTGTTTGCCCGCCAGGGCTATGAGATCACCGTCCATCCCACCCGGGATCGGGGGGACGCCACCGCCGCCGCCCGGGAACAGGGGGCAAACTACGACCGGGTGGTGTGCTCCGGCGGGGACGGTACGCTGAACGAGACCGTACGGGGCCTGCTGGCGCTGCGCCAGGAAAAGCGGCCCGTGCTGGGCTACATCCCGGCGGGCACCACCAACGATTTCTCCCGCACCCTGGAGCTTCCCAAAACGGTGGCCGATCTGGCGGAGGTGGCGGGGGAGGGCGTCCCCCGGCTGGTCGATGTGGGGGAGGCCGAGGGCAGTCCCTTTACTTATGTGGCCGCTTTCGGGCTGTTTACCGACGTGTCCTATTCCACTCCCCAGGCGAACAAAAATCTGCTGGGCCACTTCGCCTATGTGCTGGAGGGGATGGGGCGGCTGGCCAGCATTCCCAGCTATCACATGACCGTGACCGCCAACGGCCGCCAGATAGAGGGCGACTTTATCTATGGCATGGTGGGCAATACCGTGTCGGTGGGGGGGCTGGTGAACCTGCCCCGGGACAAGGTGCTGCTGGACGACGGACGGTTTGAGGTGATCCTCATCCGCCAGCCAAAAACCCCCAAGGACTGGCAGTCCATCCTCACTGCCCTCACCAATCTGGAGGTGGCGGAGGACGGCGCGGTGGTGGGCTTTGAAGCGGGAGAGATCACATTTACCTGCGACAAGCCGGTGGCCTGGACGGTGGACGGCGAGTTCGGCGGTGAGCAGGAGGTCACCCATGTAAGGTGTCTGCCCCAGGCGCTGACCATTGCCTGCGGTACGGGAAGCGCGGAGGGCGCGCGGCATGACAATGAGGAAGCGAGAAAACAATGAAACGGTAAAAAGCGGCCCGGCGGGAGCTCCCGCCGGGCCGTTTTTTGCTTCATTCGCTGTCCGCGAACACGTATTTATAATAATCCTCCTGGACGATGAGCTTGGAGTAGTTTATCTTGGCCGCCACCAGCCGGTTGACCCGCTTCACGTAGTCCTCCTCGTCCTCCAATTCGATGCCCTCGCTGGGGGTGAAGGTCTTGGTGGAGCACTCATAGGTGCCGGCGGCGGTGATCCAGGCATTGCCCTTGCCCTTGTTGGCGAACACCACCAGGGGCATACAGTTGGAGTATTGATCCGCCTCGTAGTTGTCGGCGAAGATGTCCCGCCCGGAGTAGAGCCGGGAGTCATAGTCCAGCCCAAACAGGTTGCAGATGGTGGGCACGATGTCGATGGAGGAGCAGGGGGTGTCTACCACGATGGGCTCTTCAATGCACCCCGACCACATCAGCAGGCTGTTGCGGTAGCGGGAGGTGTCGCTCTCGGTATCCTCGAAGCCTCGCAGTTCGTTATAGTAGTCGGGGCCGCCGTTCTCCATCACCAGCAGGTAGGGGTAGTGGTCGCCGGTCATGACGATGAGGGTGTCGTCGGCGATGCCCGCCGCCTCCAGCTTGTCCACCAGGCACTTCAGCGCCAGGTCTAGCTCCATGTTGCAGGCCAAGTATGCCTGGGCGGCGGGGGACAGGTCGGGGTATTTGGCCTCCACCTCCGCCTGGTGCCTGATGGCCATATTGTGGCCGGTGAAGTTATAGGGGCCGTGGCCGCTGATGGTCATATAGTAGGCGTGGAAAAGAGTGCCGTTATCTGCATAGTCCTGGATATAGCTGTCCGCCGTGGCCTCGATCAGATCCACATCGGAGCGGGGCCAGCTGTAGGGGATCTCCAGCCCACCGCCGTCACAGGCGGCGTAGTCGTAGCCGAAGTTGGTCAGGTACTGGTTGCGCTTGTAATAGTCATACTGCCCGTTGTGCCAAGCGGGGACGCTGTAGCCCAGCGGGGCGAACAGGTGGGCCAGCGTGGTAGGCATATATTTGTCGATGCTGGCCTGGGCGGCCAGGTTGCCGTATTGGCTGCTGACCCAGTTGGGGATAACGCCGGTGGTGATGGCGAACTCGCCGCCGCAGGTGGACTGGGTCCAATCGGGCTGGTAGAAGTTGTTGAATACAAAGCCCTCGTGGGTGAGCTTATACAGGGTGGGGGTCAGCTCCTCGTCGATGGCGGGGGTGGCAAAGCCCTCGGCGGTGATGAGGATCAGGTTTTTGCCCTCAAACATCCCGGTGTACTCGTTCTGCTGAGAGGGGGTCAGGCTGGCAAAGTATTGGTGCATACTCTGGATGGTCTCGTTGGTTTCCGATTCCGCCAGAGCCTCGAAGTCGATATCCAGCGTGTTGGGGCCGGTGGGGATGGGCCGCTGGGACACGTCCGCCGACGGATCGGCGGAGGGCTCGGCGCTCCCGTCGGGGTCTGTGGAGGGTGTGGCCACCGGGTCGTCCAAAAACGCGCCCAGCGGGGCAGAGGGAACGCCCGCCACCGCATATTCCAGCTCCAGCCGCACCGAGTTCAGCAGGCCAAAATGGGGGATGGAGGTATTGGCGGTGAACTCATAGGTATAATAGCTCTTCATCGGGCCCAGCGTGGACAGCAGATAGGCGGTGAGCTGGAACGCCACCAGCAGGGCCGCCAGAATGATGCGGACGGGGGCCTCCTGCCCCTGCTCTGGGATCACGCTCTGACGCAGCAGGATGAAGGCGACCAGCGGCACAAAGGACAGCAGGATAAAGGGGATCATCCCCAGCACAACCTCCACCACAGTGGAGCCGAAGCCCCCGGCCACGTCCCCGGCCATGCCGCCCATGAAGGTGACGCCGTAGTAGACGCCGAAGGTAGCCCGGCAGCCCCGCTCCACACAGAACAGGATAATGCCCAGGCCGATCACCACACCCCCGGCGATCCGGGCGGCCTTCCGCCAGGGAAGCAGATCCAGCAGGAGAAAGATCACCAGTCCCGCGGCGGCGGAGAACAGCAGGACGCGCAGCAGCGCCAGGTCGAAGAAATCTGTGTTCCGGTCGAACGCCCGGAGCAGCAGTTCGTGATACAAAATGACACCGGGGAAAAACAGGAAGGACAGCAGGGGGGAACTTAAGGGACGCCGCCCGGTGTGGCGGTAGGGGACGATGCCCCTGTTTTTACGGAAAGGGTTCATATAAAAGGTCACTTCCTATAGTTTGCGGCGGGGAAAGGGAGAATTACCGCCTTTTTGTGTCTGCTCATGTGTTTTCATATGATACCATAGGGAAAGAAGAATTGCAACGCCCGCGGAGGAATTTAATCGGAACGAAACGGAAAGGGCGGCCGTTTTAGACGGCCGCCCTTCGGTCATGATCGTGTTTTCTTTCGCTTTGGGGCTACACTGTCATAACTCAATTCCAGCAAAAAGAATATCTTATCATCCGGAACCGAACCGTCAAGGAGAACGGTGATCCATGTGCTCTTGCTCATGTGATAGGCCGGAAGAAATCCTGGCTCAGACAGCAGGGAGCCGATCATGCGCGGATCACATTTGATATCCAAAATGACGGCAGAGCCTTCCCCGGGCAATCCCAGCTTATCCCTGGGGACATCCAGAATGGCGGCAAACCACTTTTTGCTGGCAGGATGCCGGAAAACCATATAGTCCGGGTATCGTGCCCACAAATGCTCCGGTTCGGCCGCGTAGCGATCCTGAATATGCCGGACAATTCGGCCGAGTTGTGTGTGTTCCACCGCCTTACTCGCTCCTCAGCGCCTCCACCGGATCCTTCTTGGCCGCGCCGCGGGAGGGGATCAGCCCCGCGAACACGGTGAGTATCACGCTGATGGCCACCAGAATGGCTCCCGCCACCGGGGGCAGCACGGCGGTGAGGTCATCCAGCCCCGTCAGGTCGTGGATGATGGCGTTGATGGGGAAGGTGGCCGCCACGCTGACCAGGATGCCCAGGATGCCTGCCGCCAGGCCCACGATGAGGGTCTCCGCGTTGAACACCCGGGACACGTCCCGCTTGGACGCGCCCACGGCACGCAGGATGCCAATCTCCTTGGTGCGCTCCAGCACGGAGATGTTGGTGATGATGCCGATCATGATGGAGGACACCACCAGCGAGATGGACACGAAAGCGATGAGCAGGTAGCTGATGCCGCTGATGATGCCGGTGATGGAGCTCATCAGCAGGGCCACGTAGTCGGTGTAGGTGATCTCGTCGTCCTCGGAAACTCCCTCGTTATATTCCTTGATGAGGTCGGCGACCTCGTCCTTCTGGACGAAGGTGGTGGCGTAGATGCTGATGGCGGAGGGGGATTCCAGCCGGACATAGCCCAGCAGATCCAGATTGTCCTCGTAGGTGGAGGACGACCGTGTGGGGGGCATGTAGTTGTCGTACAGGTAGACGAACTGCTCCGGGGTGAAGGGGCTGGGGGCGGCCATGGAGGGGCTCATGCTCATGGAGGGATCCATCCCCATCCCGGCGGCCATGCTGGGATCCATCCCGGCGGGCAGGCCGGGGGCGGGATCCGCGCTCACCTCCGGTTCGCCGTCGGCGTCCTGCTCCAGCGTCAGATCCAATATGGCCGCAAGCTGGTCGTTGGTCTGGGCGGACAGCCGCTGCTCCACCGCGGCGGCGTACTGCTCCCGCACGCCCTGGGCGATGGCCTCCTCGATGCGGGCGAACAGCTCGTCGTCGCTCATGTCCGCGATGTAGGAGGCCACGGTGTCCCCGCTGACCCCCATCTCGGCGGCGTACTGCTCCACGATCATCTGCTCGATATACTCCCGGGTCATGCCCTCCATCTGCTGGGACACCACCGCGTCCACGTATTCCTGGGAGGGCTGGCCCATCACGTCCACATAGGCCGTGGCCTTTTCCTGGGTGGTCAGGCCGGACAGATGCTCGCTGATAAGCTCCGCCTTTTCCTCGTCGGTGGGCTCCACGTCGTCGTCCTTGGGGAAGGGCAGGCCGGAGATCACATCGGTGTCCGGGTCGTCCAGCT
>CAZCFU010000103.1:0-5730 GCA_964498005.1 uncultured Oscillospiraceae bacterium
GCCGCCCTGACCATCTTCACCGCCGTGTTCGCTTACGGCGACCTGATGTGGCCCCAGGTGGTCAACTCGGATATCAACATGATGACCCTGTCCGCCGGCCTGTCCACCCTGCAGGGCCAGTTCTCCACCAACTTCCCCGTGCTGATGGCCGGTTCCCTGCTGGCCATGCTGCCCATGATCGTCCTGTACCTGATCTTCCAGCGCCAGTTCGTGGAAGGCATCGCCGGTACAGGAGGAAAATAAGCAATTCTCCTCCCCCCTCTTGGAACAGCCCCGGCGTTGATACGTCCGGGGCTGTTCCTCCAATCATTGACCAATTTTCCCGCGGGAGCGGAGCGCGGATTTGTGCCATATTTTTTCAAGCCCCCTCTTGCCTCCCAGCGAAAAATCCCGTACAATCACTGCGAAACCATTTTTACAGGGGGTATCCCTATGATCGTACTCGACAAGGAAAATAAGCTCATCACCCTGCACACCAAAAGCACCACGTATCAGATGAAGGTGTGGGACTACAATATTCTGCTGCACACTTACTATGGGCCCCGGCTCGCGGGCGGTGATCTGTCCTGTCTCCTCCGCTGCAAGGATCGAGGATTTTCCCCCAATCCCAGCGAGGCGGGAAGCGACCGGACCTTCTCCCTGGACACCTTCCCCCAGGAATACTCCACCCGCGGCGTGGGGGATTTCCGTCTGCCCTCCATCGAGCTGGAGCTGCCCAGCGGGAGCCGTACCGCCGACCTGCGGTATGTGGACAGCGAGGTACGTCGAGGCAAATACGCTCTGGATGGGCTGCCCGCCTTCCACGGCGGCGAGGATGAGTGGGAAACGCTCTCCGTTATCCTGACGGACGCCGCCGCCCAGGTGGAGGTAGAGCTGCTCTACGGCGTGCTGGAGGAGTACGATCTGATCACCCGGGCCGTCCGGGTCACCAACCGGGGGGACGGCCCGGTCCGTCTGTGCCGGTGCGCCTCCCTGTGCCTGGACTTCATCCGTTCCGACCTGGATCTGATCACCTTCAACGGCGCTCATGTGATGGAGCGCTGCCCCAGCCGCGCCCCCCTGCGCCCCGGCGTCCAGGGCGTGGGCAGCGTCCGGGGGGCCTCCAGCCACCAGCACAACCCCTTCGTCGTGCTGTGCGACCGAAATACGGACGAGGATCACGGGCTGTGCTACGGTGCCATGCTGCTGTACAGCGGCAACTTCCAGGCGGCGGCCGAGGTGGATCAGTTTGAGAATTCCCGCCTGGTCATGGGCATCGACCCCTACCAGTTTGGCTGGATCCTGGAGCCGGGTGACAGCTTCACCGCCCCGGAGGCGGCCATGGTCTGCTCCCCCAGCGGCTTTGGGCAGATGAGCCGCCGGTTCCACCGCTCCATCCGGCGCAGTCTCATCCGGGACCCCTGGGCGGGCCGCCGCAAGCCGGTGCTCATCAACCACTGGGAGGCCACGGAGGCCCGTTTCACCGCGGACAAACTGGTGGACATCGCCCGGGAGGCCCCCGAACTGGGTATCGAGCTGTTCGTGATGGACGACGGCTGGTTCGGCGCGCGCAATGACGACAACGCCGGCTTGGGCGACTGGGTGGTCAACGAGGAAAAGCTCCCCGGCGGGCTTGGGAGCCTGGTCTCCCGCGTCAAGGAGCTGGGCATGGAGTTCGGCATCTGGATCGAGCCGGAGATGGTCAACGAGGACAGCGACCTCTACCGCGCCCACCCGGACTGGGCCCTGCGCGTACCGGGGCGGGGCCCCTCCCGGGGGCGGAACCAGCTGGTGCTGGATTTCTCCCGGCAGGACGTGCGGGATCACGTATACGGGCAGATCAAGGCGGTGCTGTCCAGCGCCGATATCTCCTATGTCAAATGGGACATGAACCGCAGCCTGACCGAGGTGTGGTCCGCCGCCCTGCCCGCGGATCGGCAGGGCGAGGTCTACCACCGGTATGTCCTGGGCGTGTACGAGTTTGCGGAGCGTCTGCGCCAGGACTTCCCCCATCTGCTCATCGAAGGGTGCTGCGGCGGCGGCGGCCGTTTCGACGGCGGTATGCTCTACTACACCCCCCAGATCTGGTGCAGTGACAACTCCGACGCCATCGACCGCCTGCGCATCCAGTACGGCACCTCCTTCTGCTACCCGGTGTCCACCATGGGCGCCCATGTCTCCGCCGTGCCCAACGGCACGACGGGCCGCGTCACTCCCATGGAGACCCGTGGCGTGGTGGCCATGCACGGCACCTTCGGCTATGAGATGGACTTGGGCAGGTGCACCCAGGAGGAGAAGGAGATCGCCCGCCGGCAGACGGCCTTCTTCAAGGAACACTACGATCTGATCCAGGACGGCGGCTATCACCGCCTCAGCGACCCCTTCACCGACCCCTATACCGCCTGGGAGCACGTTTCCCACGACAAAAAGGAGGCGCTGGTCAGTCTGGTCACCGGCTCCTTCCGGGGCGCGCCCCCCTTCCTGACCCTGCGCTTGAAGGGGCTGGATCCCAGCGCCCGCTACCGGGTGAACGGCGGGGACGAGCTATGGCCCGGTGATGTGCTTATGGCGGCGGGCTACCCCCTGCCCATACTGCTTGGGGACTATCGATCCCTCCAGCTCTATTTGAAGGCGGAATAAGATCCGGGCGGGCGCTCAGCCGCCCGCCCGGATCTTGTTTTGTATCCGCCACTCCCGCGGAGAGACGCCGTACCGCTTTTTGAACGCGCGGGAAAAATGGAGCTGGTTGGGATATCCGCAGGACGCCGCGATGTCCCCGATGGACGCCTTGGTGGTCTGCATCCGCTCGGCCGCCTTGGACAACCGCAGACGGATGAGAAACTCCTGGGGCGGGCAGCCCATGCTCTCCCGAAACAGCTTGCTGAAGTAGCTGCGGTTGAGCTTGCATACGTCGGCCACCTCCTCCACCGTCACCTCCCGCCGGTAGTTGTGCTCCATAAAGGTCACCGCCTCCTGAATGTAGAAGTCCTGGAGGCGGGCGCCATGGAGCTCCCGGCGGGTGGATGAGGACTGGATCAGCGCGTCCAGGAACAGGCACAGATGGCCGATGATGTGGAGGGTGGACGCCTTCGGATGATCCGCGATGTAGAGCATGGTGTCCCGCACCGGCTCGGCCAGGGCCAGGCTTTTCGGCTGGTATATGGGCTGGGTCTCACCCAGCCCGGCGGCGGAGAGATATTCCTCCGCCCGCAGGCCGCCGAACTCCAGCCAGACATATTTCCATGGATCGCGCTTGTCGGCATAGTAGGTATTCACCTGCCCCGGGCAGATGAGAAAGCCCTGGTTGGCCTCCAGGGCGTAGTGCTGGGTCACGCCGTCGGGGCCGTTGGAGTCGAGAGAGCCCTTGCCGGAGACGACATAGTGGAACAGGAAGTGGTTGCGCACGAAGGGCCCGAAGGAGTGCAGCGGCGCGCACTGCTCCCAGCCGTATTGGAACAGCCGCAGATCCATAAAGTTTTCATTTGGGAAAACAGAAAAGGAGAAATCCTGCATATCCGGGCACATCCTTTCTCGAAACAACTTTGCCAAAACCATCATAACACAAGAACGCCCCAAAACCAACCCTAAAAAGGAGCTGGAACCCTATGAACGACATGGAGCGCCGCCTGACCCGGCGGCAGGATGAGTTGGACTGGCTCTATATGGAGCTGTATGACGACCGCGCGCGGCTGGACAAGCTGAAGGACATGATGGCCGCCGCCTACAAGGAGCGGGAGCAGGGCCTGCGCCGCCTGGACAAAAAGCGGGAAGCCGACCCGGAGTGGTTCCGCTCGGGCAAAATGCTGGGTGTCACCATGTACCCGGGGCTGTTCGCCGGGAATCTGAGGGGCGTGGAGGAACGGCTGGGCTACCTCAAGGAGCAGGGGATCACCTATGTCCACCTGATGCCCCTGCTGAAGATGCCCCACCCGGACAACGACGGGGGCTACGCCGTGGAGGATTTCAACCAGGTGGATCCCACCCTGGGCACCAACGAGGATCTGCGCCGGCTGGCCGCCGCCATGCGCCGCCGGGGGATGAGCCTGTGCCTGGACTTCGTCATCAACCACACCGCCGACACCCATGAGTGGGCCATGCGGGCCAAGGCTGGGGAGCGGGAGTACATCGACCGCTACATCTGCTTCGACACCCCGGACATCCCCCGGGAGATGGAAAAGACCATCCCCGACGTGTTCCCGGAGACCGCCCCGGGCAGTTTCCTCTATGTGGAGCAGATGGGCAAATATGTCTGCTCCTCCTTCCACCCCTACCAGTGGGACCTGAACTACCGCAATCCGGTGGTGTTCAACGAGATGGTGGGCAGTATGCTCCACCTGGCCAATTTGGGGGTGGAGGTGCTGCGCATCGACGCGGTGCCCTACCTGTGGAAGCAGATGGGCACCACCTGCCGCAACCTGCCCCAGGTACACACCATCATGCGCATGATCCGGCTCATCACCGAGTGCGTCTGCCCCGGCGTGATCTTAAAGGGCGAGGTGGTCATGGCCCCCAAGGAGCTGGCCCCCTACTTTGGAACGGCGGAAAAGCCGGAGTGCCACCTGCTCTACAACTCCTCCACCATGGCTACCCAGTGGAGCGCCCTGGCCTCCGGGGATGCGCGGCAGCTCAAAAAGCAGCTGGACGACCTGCACTCCCTGCCCGCCCACTGCTGCTTCGTCAACTACCTGCGCTGCCACGACGACATCGGCTGGGGGCTGAATGAGGAATATGGTAAAAGCATCGGCATCGACCCGGTGGCCCACAAGAAATTCCTGTACGAGTTTTATGAGGGGAGCTTCCCCGGCAGCTATGCCCGGGGGGAGCGGTATAATTACGACCCCAAGACCCAGGACGCCCGCACCTGCGGCACCACCGCCAGCCTGTGCGGCATTGAGAAGGGGCTGGATGAGCAGGACGCGGGCCAGGTGGAGCTGGGCCTCCAACGGGATCTGATGATGCACGCCGTCATCATGTGCATGGGCGGCTTCCCCATGCTGTCCAGCGGGGACGAGATCGGCCAGCTCAACGGCTACGGCTACCACGACGACCCGGTGCTCCGGGAGGACAGCCGCAACCTTCACCGCACCGCGTTCAACTGGGACAACGCCGCCCTGCGCGCCCGGCCGGGAACTGTGCAGCGGCGCGTCTGGGACGGCCTGCGCCAGCTGGAGCGGCTGCGCGCCGCCCAGCCCTGCTTCAATCCCGGAGCCTGGGTCACCACCTGGGACACTCACAGCCAGCCGGTGCTGGCCCTGATCCGGCAAACGGAGGAGGAACGGCTGGTGTGCCTGTTCAACTTTGCCGGCACTCCCGAATCCTATGCCCTGGACGCCATGGAGGGCCCGTATACCGACCTGCTTACCGGGGAACAGGTGTCCTGTTCGGCGGGGGTGCTGGAGCCCTACCAGTACCGTCTGTGCCTGCAGGACGGGCGGACAGATATGGATTGATCATATATAGCTGTGACCAAGAGGAATACGCCCCACTGACGGGCAAACAAAGGCCCCCCTTGAACCGCACGGTTCAAGGGGGGCCCTTTTTCTGAAAATCAAAATCCGCGGCCCCTTCCGTATGGGCGCCCTTTCATCGGTCAGTCCTTGTAATAGGGCAGGCTTGGCATACCGCAGGATTCCTCAAATTACCGCTTGATGTCATAATTCATGTTCATCAAGTTGCGGATGACCTCGGCGTCGTCCGTGATGTTGCCGTCGCCGTGGATGGTGTGCTTGATGACGCTGCTGGCCACGGCGA
>CAZCFU010000104.1:0-5721 GCA_964498005.1 uncultured Oscillospiraceae bacterium
CAGCACCCGGCGGTGGCGGCCATTTACCCCGGCTCCATCAACACGGTGCGCATGGTGACCATCCGGGGGAAGAGCGGCAAGGTGTATCTGGTCACCGCCATGTTCCGCATCGGCAACGGCAAGTTCGTGGACAACTTCAACAGCGGCGGCATGGTGGCCCCCATGGATCCGGAGACGGGTACCGTCATCGACCGGGCGCTGGACAAGCAGAAAAACCTGTATGCCGACCACCCCGCCACTGGCACGCGGATCGAGGGCTTTACCTTCCCCGACTGGGACAGGGCCAAGGCCCTGGTGACGGAGGCCGCCCAGATCATCCCGGAGGTGGGCTACGTGGGCTGGGACGTGTGCTTCACGCCGGACGGGCCCTGCCTGGTGGAGGGCAATCAGTTCCCCGGCCACGACATCTACCAGCTCCCCGTCCACACCCCGGATAAGATCGGCATCATGCCCCGGTTCCGGGCCATTGAGGCGGAGGAGAAGGCACGGGAGCGGTAGGGCGCGTTTCGAGGCAAAACCGGCCCCGCGTTGACGGCGCGGGGCCTTTTCACAAGAGGGTGATGGGATGAAGCTGGATTTGTCGGAGCCCCTGCGCTACCTGGGGGTGCGGGGGGACCCCGACCCCGCGCTGTACGCTGAGATGTCCGCTGTGGCGGACAGGCTCACCCAGGCGGTGACGCCCCGGTACATCTACCGGGTGTTTCCCCTGGCGTTCCGGGAGGAAGGCCCGGCGCTGGATGGGACGGGGCTCACCCTGACGGGGGAGATGGCCCGCAAAATGCTGGCAGATTGTTCCCAAGCCGTCCTGCTGGCCTGCACCCTGGGGGCGGGATTCGAGACCATGCTGCGCGCCGAACAGGCCCGGAGCATGGCCCGGGCGGCCATGCTGGACGTGTGCGGCTCCGCCTGGGTGGAGGCGGGCTGCGATGAGGCGGAGCAGGAGATTTCCGCCCGGTTCCCGGGGCTGTACCTGACTGACCGCTTCAGTCCCGGCTATGGCGACCTGCCGCTGGAATTACAGCGGGATATCTGCGCCCTGCTGGACGCCCAACGGCGGCTGGGGGTGCAGTTGACGGACAGCCTGCTGATGAACCCCACCAAGTCCGTCACCGCCGTTATTGGGCTGGCGGATATTCCCCAGCCCGCCCGCGTCCGGGGCTGTAGCTGTTGCGCATTACGAGAGCATTGCCAATACCGCAAGGAGGGGAAAACCTGTGGATCTTGATTTCGTATGTGATGGGATCGTCATTCTGGACGGCGCCATGGGCACCGTATTGCAGCAAAAGGGCCTGCCCCCCGGGGGCAAGCCGGAGCTGCTGAACTTCACCCAGCCCGACCTGCTCCGAAGCGTCTACCGGGAATACATCGACGCCGGGAGCAATATCATCTACGCCAACACCTTCGGAGCCAGCGCCCCCAAGCTGGCCGGGACGGGCCGCACTGTGGACGAGGTGGTGTCCGCCGCCATCGCCATTGCCAAGGAGGCCGCCGCCGGGACGCAGGTCAGGGGACCGTCATTGGGGCTTTGCCCCAGCGACCGGTCCGGCAGTCTGCCGACTGCCTTGGTAGCGCTGGACATGGGCCCCCTGGGGGAGCTGCTGGAGCCCCTGGGCACCCTGCCCTTCGAGCGGGCCTATGAGTGGTTCAAAGAGGTGGCCGTCGCCGGGGAGAAGGCGGGGGCCGACCTGGCGGTCATCGAGACCATGACCGACCTGTACGAGGCCAAGGCCGCCCTGCTGGCGGTGAAGGAGAACACAAATCTGCCGGTGTTCGTCACCATGTCCTTTGAGCGGAATGGCCGTACTTTTACCGGCTGTACCATCCCGTCCATGGCCCGGACGCTGGAGGGGCTGGGGGCGGACGCCATCGGGCTGAACTGCTCCCTGGGCCCCGACCTGCTGGCTCCGCTGCTCAAGGAGCTGTGCGAGAACACCCGCCTGCCCGTCATCGCCAAGCCAAACGCGGGCCTGCCCGACCCGGCCACCGGGGCCTACGACATGGGCCCGGAGGAGTTCGTCAAGGCCCTGGCCCCCTGCCTGGACGTGGGCGTCACCATCTTCGGCGGATGCTGCGGCACCTCGCCGGAGTATATCCGGGCGCTGGCTCAGGCGTTGAAGGACAGGATGCCCATGCCCAGGGTGTACGAATCTCGCGGTTTTATCTGTTCCTCCATGACCCCCTGCGCCCTGGAGGGTGTGCGGGTCATCGGCGAACGGGTCAACCCCACGGGCAAGAAGCGCTTCCAGCAGGCCCTGCTGGAAAGCGACCTGGACTATATCCTGGATGTGGCCGTCCAGCAGGAGGACGCCGGGGCGGACATCCTGGACGTGAACGTGGGCTTCCCCGGGGTGGACGAGGTTGCCATGCTCCCCCGGGTGGTGAAGAAGATCCAGAGCGCCGTCTCCCTGCCCCTGCAGATAGATTCCTCCAACCCGGACGCATTGGAGGCGGGCCTGCGGGTGTACAACGGCAAGGCGGCGGTGAACTCGGTGAACGGCGAGCGGGCGGTGCTGGATCGAATCCTGCCCATCGTGAAGAAATACGGGGCCAGCGTGGTGGGCCTGTGTTTGGACGAGAAAGGCATCCCCCAGACCGCCGAGGGGCGGGTGGCCATCGCCCGCCGCATCCTGGACGCGGCACTGAGCTGCGGCATCCCGGCGGAGGACGTGTGGATCGACTGCCTGACCCTCACCGTGTCCGCCCAGCAGGAGCAGGCCCAAGAGACCCTCAAGGCCGTGCGTATGGTGCGGGAGGAGCTGGGCCTCCAGGTGGTGCTTGGCGTGTCCAACATCTCCTTCGGCCTGCCAAACCGGCCCCTGGTCACCCAGAATTTCCTCATCCAGGCCATGGCGGCGGGGCTCACCCTGCCCATCATCAACCCCAACCAGCGGGAGATGATGGACGCGGTGGCGGCGTTCAAGGTGCTGTCCGGCGAGGACGCGGGCAGCCGGGACTATATCGCCCGGTTTGCCGACGCCGCCCCGGCGGTGAAAGCCTCCCCTGCCGTGCCGGGGAAAGGTCTCACCCTGGAGGACGCCATCATCCGGGGGCTGGAGGGGGACGCCGGACGGCTGGCGAAGGAGGCCCTGCAAAGCCAGGACGAGCTGTCCCTGGTGGAACAGCGGCTCATCCCCGCCCTGGACAGGGTGGGCGAGGACTACGAGGCGGGGCGGGCCTTCCTGCCCCAGCTCCTGAGCGCCGCCCAGGCCGCCCAGGCGGTATTTGAGGTCATAAAAGCGTCCGTGGCCCAAAAGGGCGGCGCCCCGGTGAAGAAGGGGAGGTTCGCCATCGCCACCGTCAAGGGGGACATCCACGACATCGGCAAGAATATCGTGCGCACGGTGATGGAGAACTACGGCTATGAGGCCGTTGACCTGGGCCGGGACGTGCCGCCCGAGGTCATCGTGGACACGGTGAAGGAGCAGAATATCAAACTGGTGGGACTGTCCGCCCTGATGACCACCACCCTGCCCGCCATGGAGGAGACCATCCGACAGCTGAAAGCCCTGCCCGCCCCCCCGGCGGTCTGGGTGGGCGGCGCGGTGGTGACGCCGGAGTACGCCCGTGAGATGGGGGCGGATTACTACGCGAAGGACGCCCGCCAGTCGGTGGAGATCGCCCGGAAGGTGTTTGGCGCATGAACAACCGGGCCCCGGCATAAGCCGGGGCCCGGTTCGTCACATTTTGAAGCCGTATTGATCGCGCAGTCTGGTGAGCAGCCCGCGCAGGGGATTGAACAGCGCCAGGGCGATGGCGAAGTTGGCCACGCCGTGGACGAGATCCCAGGGGATGCCGGACAGCCACCAGGACAGCGCGGCCGCCCAGCCCCCCGCCGCCCAGTAGGTGAGGGCGCACAGCGCCCCGAAGCCCAGCCCGAACAGGCCGGACAGCGCCGCCCAGCCCAGGGGGGACTCCATCTTCCGCAGCAGGCGGGCCAGACAGAACAGGATGAGCCACACGTATAAGTAGAACACCGACCAAAGCTGGATGCCCCAGACGGCGTATTCCAGCAGCACGTAGACGTAGACGGCGTACAGCCCCCGCCAGCCGAAGCAAACGGCGTACAGCATCACCAGCAGGGACACCGGCTCAATGTTGGGCAGGGGGGCCATGGCCATTTTGGTGGCGAAGAGCAGTCCGCCCAGCAGGCCGAAGAGGGCGACCCTCCGGGCAAGGGCGCGGGCCATGTCAGCCGACGGTATACGTCCAGGTGTAGGCGTCCCCGTCGTACACCGGGGTGGCGCTGACGCCGGTCTGGGCAAACTCCCCGTTAATGGACAGGGCCCACCAGCTCTGATCCACGTCGTAGTCGGCGGTCTCGCCGTCCACTGTCTTGACGTACAGGCCGAACTCGCTCTCGTCGCCCGAGATGAGCCCCTCGGCCACCAGCACCTCTGCCAGATATTCCGCGTCGGTGTCATAGGTGAAGGTTTTGGTGCTCTCGTCCTTGTGGACGACCTCCACCGTGATGTGCTTGGCCCCCGCCGCGGGGGCGGGACGGGTGAACTGCCACACCAGCGCCAGCACTACGGCCAGCGCGATAAAGGCCGCGACTGCCAATACCGGAGCAAGTTTTTTCTTGTTCTGCTTTTCCATGTGAAACGCTTCCTCTCTTATAGTGTTTATCTATGCGTTATACGATCTGGCGGTACATGGCCTCCGCGTCCGCCTTGCCAACGATATCGGCGGTGGACAGCACCTCCACCCGGATCAGCTTTTCGCCGAACTTCAGCTCCAGCACGTCCCCGGGTTTTACGTCATAGGACGCCTTCACCGGCCTGCCGTTGGCGGACACCCGCCCGGCGTCGCAGGCCTCGTTGGCCACGGTGCGCCGCTTGATGAGCCGGGACACCTTTAGCCATTTATCCAATCTCATGATGATCCTCCATAACATCATTCCCACCCCCGGAGGAGGTGGGAATGATAATTTATTATTTCGCGACAGTGTCCTTCAGGGCCTTGCCGGCCTTGAACACGGGCACCTTGGACGCGGGGATCTCGATCTGCTCCTTGGTGTGGGGGTTGCGGCCCATGCGGGCGGCGCGGCTCTTCACCTCGAAGGAGCCAAAGCCCACCAGCTGCACCTTCTCGCCGTTCACCAGGGACTCGGTAATGGCGTCCACCACGGCGGCCACGGCGGCGTCGCTGTCCTTCTTGGACAGGCCGGTCTTCTCCGCCACGGCGGCGATCAGTTCGGTTTTGTTCATGTTTTTTCTTCCTCCTAAAATTTGTGTTCCGGCGGGGCCGCGCGGTGGCGCGTCACTGCCTTCCATGATTGCGGCACCGGCCGCAGAATATATAACTTAAAGCGCACAGTGTGGCGCTGTAAGTGTCAGCTGTGCTTGGCTTCGACCCAGATGGCATGGAGTTCCTCCTCGGACAGCTTGTCCATCTTTAAGCCCCGCTCCGTTACCAGCTCCTCCGTTTTGCGGAATCGGGCGGAAAACTTGTCGCAGGCGGCGTGAAGGGTGTCCTCCGGGTCGGCGTTCAAAAACCGGGCCACGCTGACCGCGGCCAGCAGCAGGTCGCCCAACTCCTCCGCCGGGTCGCCTTCCCCGTTCAGCGCGGCGGCCTTCAGTTCGTCCAGCTCCTCGGAAAGCTTGTCCAGCGCGCCGGAGATGTCCGACCAGTCGAAGCCGGTTTTCGCGGCTTTTTTCTTCACCTTTTCCGCCCGCCACAGCGCGGGCAGGGTGCGGGCCACGGCGTCCACCGCGTCGGCCT
>CAZCFU010000105.1:0-5692 GCA_964498005.1 uncultured Oscillospiraceae bacterium
TTTCACTCATGACTCATTGCCTCCTGTTTCTTCGGCTTTTCCACAGCCTTTTTTTGGGCGGGTCTCCCGCTTTTGATCCAAACGACCAGCGCTTTCACGCCGTAGTGTACGCCCAGGGTCACGATCTGGCCCACGGTCATGGTGACCGCCGCCTGCAGCTCTACCATGGGCTGGGCCGCGGCGTAGTCCATGCCGATCTGGAACGAATGGCGCTTGACCTTAAAATTATTGGCAAAAAGCGGCCAAATCATTCCCAGCGCGGCATTGGCCTGTCCGTAGCCCAAGGCGATGGCGGCGGCGTCCGACCCGCCCCAAATCAGCTCCAGCTCCAAGTCGTCGATGCGGATCTTCCGCTTCAATGAGCCGCAGGCTTGTCCCACGACCGGGAGCAGCTTCATCAGCCTGGACAGCGTACCGGGCTGTCCCTCAGGCTTTGGTTTTTTCTCCTTGGGCTTCTTTTCTTTCTTCGGTTTCTTTTCCTTTTTGGGCTTTTTCTTGGGTCGCTCCTTAGCGGGCAGGAGCTGTATCTTAAACGGCCCCGCCAGCGCGGTGACAAACAGCCCCGCCCGCCCATAGCGCACCCTGCCCCCGACGCGGATCAGTGAGATGAGCCACAAAATCAGCAGGATGACCAACAGAACCTTTAAAAAAGTCATTGGCCCTCCTCCCCGCCGATTTCGGCTTCACCCGCTTCCACCGTCTCCGCCTCCCGGAGGCGGCGCAGGGCAGACTCCATCTCCATGGTGAGCTGGGCGTCCTCCTGGCTGGCGGAGGCCAGCTCCGGCAGGTCGTCCAGAGAGGCCAGCCCAAAGGAGCGCAGGAAGTTTTTGGTGGTCTTGAACTGCATGGGCCGCCCCGGCACCGCCAGACGGCCCGCCTCCCGGATGAGCTCCCGCTCCAGCAGCAGGCCCACGGTGTAGGAGCTGTCCACCCCCCGGATCTGCTCGATATAGGCCCGGGTCACCGGCTGGAAATAGGCCACAATGGCCAGCACCTCCAGCGCAGGCTGGGACAGCTTGGCGGGCTTGCGGTTTTCCAGCGTCTTGCGGATATACGCCGCCTGCTCCGGCGCGGAACACATCTGCCAGCTGTTTTCCAGCCGAACCAGCCGGATGCCCCGCCGCTCATAGCTGTACGTATCCGCCATGCGCTGGCACACGCTGTCCACCGTCTCCCGATCCTGCCCCAACGCGAGGCAGATGCGCTCTACCGGCACCGGATCCCCGGCGGCAAAGAGGATGCCCTCAATGGCGCTCTCCAGCTCTTTCAGTTCCATTTTGAGGCATCCCTCCGTTTCAATAACTTTCCACCGTTACGTCCACATCTCCCGGCGTTTCGTCCACCGTGCTGGTGACGGTGCAGTCCTCCGCCGTCCCCGCCAGGTGGATGCGGTTGGCCTTGCACAGCTCCAAAATGGCCAAAAACGTGGCCACCACCTCGGAGCGGCTGCGGCTGGTTTTGAACAGCGCCTTGAACCGGGCCACCCCGAACTGGATCAGCCTGTCCAAAATCGACCGTGCCTTGTCCGCCACCGGATAGGGCTCCCGGCCCACGATGCCCTCGAACGCCGCCACAGGGGGCGGCAGCTTGTTGTCCGTCCGGGCCAGCACAGAGCGAATGGCGGTAAAAATATCCGCCCTATCGTGGACATAGCTGTAGGCCGCCTCCGCCTTTACGGGCTCCGGCTGCTTGGGGAGGTAGTCCCGGCCGAACTCATACCGGTCTCCCAGCGATTCGGTGACATCCTTGATCTTCACATAGGTCTCCTGGCTCTTGTGCTCCTCCAGGGCGGCCATCAGCTCTTCCATCTCGCTCATAGCCACCTCGTCGTCGATGGACAGCAGCATCCGGGTCTTGATATAGACGAGATGGGCGGCCATGGTGACGAACTCGCTGGCCACCTCCAGGTTCAGCTCTTCCCGCTGGGCCATCCACGCCAGGTACTGGTCCAGCAGCTCGGAGATCACGATGTCCCGGATCTCGATTTTGTTTTTGCTCAGCAGATGAAGGATCAGATCCAGGGGGCCGTCGAAGTCCTCCATGTCCTCCTGCTTGGCCTTGACCACCTTGTCCAGGTGGTAGATGGGGGCTTCCATGGCTCCCCTCCCTTCCATAATAGGGATATTATAGCAAATTTTCTACGAAAAAACAAGGGTAGGTTATTTGTTTACAAACAATAGTCTGGAAATTCTGCCTTTATGATTTCTGCTCTCCATCGTATGGAATGAATTGTTGTGATTCATGCTCAATACGTTTAACTGCCTTTGTCAACAGATCAAATAAGCTGTCTGTGTCTTGCGTGGTATACCAAGCCACTGGATTTCCCCATTCAAAATCTTTAACTATATAGATGATATACGCCTTTCCACACCAGCCCATATCCAAGATAAAATTATTGGGATAGTCAACTTGCAGCATATCTTCTTGCAATGTATCTTCCATCCAAGTGACATGGCCAGATAGAAAATCTACTTTTGTCCACATACCACTTATGAATGGTTCAGCTTCTCCAGCGCGGCCTTGGCTGCCATCTGCTCCGCTTCCTTCTTGGTGCGGCCCTCGCCCGTGCCGATGACCTTTCCGTCCACCGACGCCTCCATCTCGAAGCTGCGGCAGTGGTCGGGGCCAGTCTCCCGCACCAGGCGGTAGCTCACCGACGCCCCCGGCTTGCGCTGTACCAGCTCCTGGAGGGCGGTCTTGTAGTCCCGGTCAGCGGACTTCTCCCGCTCCTTGTCCAGGATCAGCGCCCGGATGATGGGCCGCACCGCCTCCATCCCCCCGTCCAGGTAGACGGCGGCCAGCATGGCCTCGGTGGCGTCCGCCAAAATGGACGGCCGCCTCCGGCCGCCCCCGGCGTCCTCGCCCTTGCCCAGGCGGAGATACCGGCCCAGGTTCAGACTTTTCGCCACCTCGTGCAGACTGCCCTCACACACCAGCGCCGCACGGGTGCGGGTCAGCTCCCCCTCCGGCATATCCGGGTGCTTTTGGAACAAGTAGTCCGCCACCACCACCCCCAGCACCGAGTCGCCCAGAAATTCCAGCCGCTCGTTGCTGGTCAGCCCCGCGCCCCGGTGCTCGTTGGCGTAGGAGCTGTGGGTCATGGCGTGCTCCAGCAGCCCCCGGTCCCGGAACTGATAGCCCAGCTTTTCTTCCAGTTCGTTCATCAATATCCTCCACCATGGAAAAAGCCCCGCCTTGGCGGGACTTTTTCACCATTCTCAAACAGTCTTACAGATCCAGATGCTCCTGCATATACTTGTACAGGTCGCCCACCGTCACGATGGACTCGATGGAATCGCTGTCCATCTCCTCCATGCCGAACTCGTCCTCCAGCGCCATGGACAGATCCATCAGATCCACGGAATCCGCGCCCAGGTCGTCCACAAAGGCGGTGTCGGCGGTGACGGCCTCCGGCTCTACGCCGAATTGCTCAGCGATCAGTTTACACAGTTTTTCAAACATATCGAGCAGCTCCTTTATGTTGCTTTCATCAACATCATAATAGGTGCTTTAGCGCTGGCTGTCAATAGTATTTTTGACAATTTTTTTCTGACGCTATTCTTTGTTTCCGTCAGCGGCGGCAGACCGCGCCGGCAGACGCATATGCTCCACGTTTTCCGTGATGTCCTCGATGATGCCGGAGCGGGTGAACTCCACCGCCTGACGGATGGCGTTCTTCATGGCGTAGCCATTGGACGAGCCGTGGGCCTTGATGACCGGCTTGGAGATGCCCAGCAGCGCCGTGCCCCCCACCTCGCCGGAGTCCATCAGCTTCTTGAAGCCCTTGATGCCGTCCTTCACCAGCAGGGCCGCGATCTTGCTGCGGAGATTGCGCATAAACATCTTCTTGATCTCCCGGCCCAGGAACAGCCCCGCGCCCTCCATGGTTTTCAGGAAGATATTGCCGGAGTAGCCGTCCGCCACGATGACGTCCACGGCCCCCTCCACCGCCTCACGGGCCTCCACATTGCCCACGAAGTTGATGCGGCCCTCGTCCCCCGCCTTTTTCAGCAGGACGTACGCCTCCCGCTGGAGGTCGGTGCCCTTGGACGGCTCCGCGCCGATGTTCAGCAGGCCCACCTTGGGCTCGGGCCGGCCCAGCGCCCGCTCCGCGTAGTAGCTGCCCATAAAGGCGAACTGGAGCAGGAATTCCGGCGTACCCTCGGCGGTGGCCCCGCAGTCCACCAGCACGGCCCCGCCGCCCCCGGTGGGCACCACAGGGGCCATGGCCGCCCGGCGGATGCCCTTGACCCGCTTCACCAGCAGGGTGGCCCCGGACAGCAGCGCCCCGGTAGAGCCGGCGGACACAAAGGCGTCCCCCTCCCCGTTCTTGACCATGTTCAGCCCCACGGTGAGGGAGGAGTCCTTTTTCTCCTTGAAGGCGGTGGCGGGGTTGTCGCACATCTCCACCACCTGGTCGGCGTGGGTGATGGACAGGCCCTGGGGCAGTTCGCTCACACCCTCCTGCTTGAGGGCCTCCAGGATGACCTCGCCCCGGCCCACCAGAACCACTTCCACCCCGTACTCCTTGATCGCCTGCAGCGCCCCTTGTACCGGCGCCTGGGGCGCGTTGTCGCCGCCCATGGCGTCCACGATGATCCGCATTTCGTCGGCCTCCCTTTTATAATCTCTCTTTCAGCGCGTCGATGATGCCCAGCGAACGCTGGGACAGCTCCGCGTTCTTATTTCGTTTGCCCTTCACCTTGTGATCCAGCGGGGGCATGATGCCGAAGTTGATGTTCATGGGCTGGAAATCAGCCACGCTCTCGTTGCTGACGTACCCCGCCAGCGCCCCGATGGCGGTCTCCCGGGGGAAGTCCAGCGGCTCACGGCCCAGCAGACGCCTCGCCAGCTCCACCCCCGCCAGGAAGCCGGAGGCGGTGGATTCCACGTACCCCTCCACCCCGGTGATCTGCCCCGCGAAGGATATCCGCTCGTTCCCCCGCACCCGGTAATATCGGTCCAGCAGCTTGGGCGAGTTCAGATAAGTATTGCGGTGCATCACCCCGTAGCGCACGTATTCCGCGTTACGGAGCGCCGGGATCATGGAGAACACCCGCTTCTGCTCTCCCCACTTGAGATGGGTCTGGAATCCCACCAGATTGTACAGCGTGCCTTGCCGGTTGTCCCGGCGGAGCTGCACCACGGCGTAGGGCTCCCGCCCGGTTCTCGGGTCGGGCAGGCCCTTGGGCTTCAAGGGGCCGAAGGACAGCGTCCGCTCCCCCCGGCGGGCCATGACCTCCACGGGCATACAGCCCTCGAACACCCGCTTGTCCTCAAAGCCGTGGACCTCCGCCTCCTCAGCGGCGCACAGCTCCTTCCAGAAAGCCAGATATTCCTCCTCGGACAGGGCGCAGTTGATGTAGTCCGCCGTCCCCTTGTCGTAGCGGGAAGCGAACCAGGCGTGATCCATGTCGATGCTCTCGAAGGTGACGATGGGGGCTGCCGCGTCGAAAAAGTTGAGATAGCTGTTTTCCGGGAACAGCCCCGCGATGGCCTGGGACAGCGCGTCCGAAGTCAGCGGACCGGAGGCCACCACCACTTCCCCGCCGGGGATGGCGGTCACTTCTCCTTCTACGACGGTAATGTTCGGATGGTCCCGAACCGCCCCGGTGACGGCGGCGGAAAAGCCCTCCCGGTCCACGGCCAGCGCACCCCCGGCCTCCACGCGGGTCTCGTCAGCACAGCGCAG
>CAZCFU010000106.1:0-5598 GCA_964498005.1 uncultured Oscillospiraceae bacterium
GGATCTCATTGAAGAACAGCGCCAGGATAATGGGGATGGGGAAGCCGAAGCACAGTCCGTAGAAGCTGAGAATGAAGGTGTTCCTCAGAGCCCTCCAGAAGCCGGTGGAAAGCTCGCCCCCGCCGATCAGCAGCCGCTTGAAATACGAAAAGCCGGAAAACAGCTGCTGTGAGACGGGCACAACGCTGTCTGACACCTTGAAGCATCCCAGCAGCTCGTACATCGGGAAATAGCGCCAGAACAGAAATACCAGCAGCATGGGGACCAGCATCAGGTACAGCCGCCAGTCCTTCATGATGGTCACGCCCACATGACGCCAGTAGTGCTTTTCCACGTCGTCCCGGACGGCCTGCTCCGGACTTACTCGATAGGCGCCGCTTTCGCGGTCAAACTCGAGGAAATCCGCTGCCCTATCTTTCATAGTTTACCTCCTTTTTTATTCCTTCTTCGCGTTGATTCGAAGAAGGTAGTGTTTTTGATCTTCATAGATACCGTCCAGCTTTCGCGCTATCCAGATGATCACAAAAGTAAATAAGAGGGAGAGGCTGTCCGCGGCGAAAAATCCCACCGCGTTAGCCGGATCGGCCCCCAGCAAGAGGGCCACGGCGGCTCTCCCCGCCTGCATCAGCACCTGCACCAGGAGGGGGAACACCAGGGACAGGTTCCCTGTGCGCACCCGCTCCTTCCCGACCCCCTTCAGCAGGAGGACGGCCAGCACCGAAAAAAGGTTGCCGACGCAATAGATCACAAACTGTTCTCCGGTGGCCCCGGAAAACCAGCAGAATACAAAACCCGCCTCCACCGCGTGGATGGCCCCCCAGGCGCCCCAGCGCATATAGACGATGGAGGTCATGGCCGCCGCCAGCGACACAGTGAAGGGCTGGCCCGGGAACCACCAGTTGGCGGCGCGCACGATGAGGAACTCAAAGACCGCCAGCGCCAACCCCAGCAGCGCCAGATCAATGGCGCGGTATTCCTTCCATGTGCGCTGACGTTTCATTGGGCTTCACCTACATCCTAAAGGTCGTTGGGATTTTCCCCCTTTTGGGGGATAGCCATATCCACGGGCCTGAGGTATAATGATAAATACCTATGTTGGGCGGCCGCCCAACGTCAAGGCCCATGGGCCTTGACACGATATTCAAGCCAAAAGGGGGATTCCTCATGGTTCAGATCGATCCACAGGAAAACTTACAGGAGGTATTTGACCGCGCCCAGCCAGGCGAGGTCATCCAACTGGCCGAGGGAGAGTACCGGGTGAAATCCACCATCTTTACCCCGAACTTGACCCTGCTGGGGGCGGGGGCGGAGCGCACCCGCATCGCCTTTGACGACTACGCCAAAAAGCTGGATGAAAACGGGGTGGAATACAACACCTTCCGCACCTGGACCCTGGCGGTGTGCGCCGACGGCGTCACCATGCGGGATCTGTCCATCGTCAATGATTCCCTCCATCCCGAGGAAAAGGGGCAGGAGGTGGCCCTCACGGTCTACGGCGACAACTTCACCATGGAGCGCTGCCGGCTGACCTCTACCCAGGACACCCTGTTCCTGGGCCCGCTGCCCGGCGACCTCATTGAGCGGTACGACGGCTTCCTGCCCGATCACCTGCGGCGGGACAAGCGCTGCCGCCAGTATTTTTCCAGCTGCCTCATCGAGGGGACGGTGGACTTCATTTTCGGCTGCGGAGAGGCGGTATTTGAAAACTGCGAGATACGATCGCTGGCGGACGCCCGGGACATCGGCTACGCCGCCGCCCCCGCCCACAGCCGGGAGCAGACCGAGGGCTTCCGCTTCCTGAACTGCCGCTTCACGGCGGAGGCGGGGGTCTCCCCCGGCTCCATCTACCTGGCCCGCCCCTGGCGGGACTACGGCCTGTGCGTGTTCGAGGACTGCGCCTATGGGGCGCATCTCTCCCCCCTGGGCTTCGACAAGTGGAACGACACCCACCGGGATCGGACCGCCCGGTTTTATGAAGAGCCCCCGGTTCAGGGCCGGGTGGGCTGGGTAAAATGCCTGAAGTGATCTAAAAGTCGGTGGTGCCCCGGCGGATCAGGCAGCCCTTGGCGGAGACCTTCCCGCAGACCTGTTTCCCGCCCAAGCGCAGTTTGATGAAATCAACGACGATCTGGCACAGGCGCTGCTCCCGGCTGTCGATGGTGGACAGCTCCGGGTCGCAGCACACGGACAGCTCCGAGTTGTTGTAGCCGATGACGCACAGGTCGCCGGGGACGGACAGGCCCCGGCCCTTGGCGTATTTCAGCGCCCCGGCGGCCAGGGCGTCGTTGGCGGCGAAAATGCCGTCCACCTCCAGCGCCGGGAGCTTCCGCAGATATTCTTTGGTCTGGTTGATCTGGTTGGACAGGCCCACGCTCACATCGCCGCACAGCTTCAGCCCCGCCTCCGCCAGCGCGGTCTCGCAGCCCTGGCGCTTCAGGTTGGTGCTCACAGTGTCTATGTCGGCGAGGAACAGGATCTTCCGCCGGCCGGAGGCGATCATCTCTGTCACAGCGGCCCGGGAGGCCTCGTAGTCGTCGCAGACGGCGCAGCAGATATTGTCCCCCCGGACGTAGCCGTTGACCATAAATACGGGGGCCTGGGCCGCCGCCTCCCGGATGTAGTTCACGCGCTCCGAATCCGGGTCGTTGTCGGCGTAGACGGAGCCGATGAGCACCAGCGCGTCCACCCTGCGGCGGACCAGGGCATTCACCGCGATCTGGCAGTCCTCATAGCCGTAGCCGCTGCAGCACAGGATGCAGTCGTAACCGCAGTCCCGGAGGCTGCGCTCCAGGCAGGCCACCGCCTTGGCCATGTAGTCGTCCGCCGCGTCCGGGCAGATCAGGCCGATGGTTTTCATGGCGTTCAGCCCCAGCCCCCGGGAAAACCCACTGGGGACGTAGCTGTGCTCCTCCATGATCCTGCGCACTCGGAGCTTTGTCTTTTCCGCCACGTTGGGGCTGTCGTTGAGTACCCGCGAAACCGTGGCGATGGAAACGCCGGCCAGTTCGGCGATGTCGTAGATATTCATGACGGCACCCCCATCACGTTATGTAAATTCTTACATGCCAATATTATGATAAACTTCTGACCCGCTTATTTCAAGATGTTTTTTCTCACAAGTTCGCAGCGCCCGTTTTGTGCAAAACGTCAAAAGCCAAGGATAAATCCAGGAATAATTTAGAAGAGCATTGACATTTTGGTTGATGTGATTTATGATAACCCATATGTAAGCTCTTACATCGTTTAACAGGCGCGGTTTCATGGCTTGAAAGATATTTCAACCCGAGGCAAACCGCGCCTATATTTTAAAGGCAATGGGAAGGGGATCCTTGTGCATGAAAACATTCATTAAAATCCATCCCAGCGACCTGGTGGCGGTGGCCCTGGCGCCGCTGTCCGCCGGGGCGGCGCTCCAGGTGGACGGGCAGGCGGTGACGCTCCTGGAGGACATCCCCCAGGGGCACAAGTTCGCCCTGGCCCCCATCCCGGCGGGCAGCCCCGTCATCAAGTACGGCGCGCCCATCGGCACGGCGAAGGAGGACATCCCGGCGGGGGGGTGGGTCCATGTCCACAACGTCAAGACCGGCCTGGGGGACGTGCTGGACTACTCCTATGAGCCGGACAACGCCCCCCTGACCCCCACGGACGACACCCTGTTCCAGGGCTACCGGCGGGAGGACGGACGGGCGGCGGTGCGCAACGAGATCTGGATCATCCCCACGGTGGGCTGCGTCAACAACGTGGCCACCGCCATCGAGCGTCAGGCCCAGAAGTTCAAGACCGGAACCATCGACGGCATCTTCGCCTTCCCCCACCCCTACGGCTGCTCCCAGATGGGGGATGACCAGGAGAACACCAGGAAGATCCTGGCCGACCTCATCAACCACCCCAACGCGGGCGGCGTGCTGGTGCTGGGGCTGGGCTGTGAGAACAGCAACATCGACGTGCTCAAGCCCTACATCGGCCAGTGGGACGAGAACCGGGTGAAGTTCCTGGTGTGCCAGGAGGTGGAGGACGAGGCCGGGGCCGCCCTGGCCCTCATCGAGGAGCTGGCAGGATACGTGGGCTCCTTCCGCCGGGAGCCCATCAGCTGCGGCGAGCTGGTCATCGGCATGAAGTGCGGCGGCTCGGACGGGCTGTCCGGCATCACCGCCAACCCCACGGTGGGCGCTTTCTCCGACCTGCTCATCTCCAAGGGGGGCGCCACCATCCTCACCGAGGTGCCCGAGATGTTCGGCGCGGAGACCCTGCTGATGAACCGCTGCGAGAACGAGCGCCTCTTCACCGACACCGTGAACCTGATCAACGGCTTCAAGGACTATTTCACCCGCCATAACCAGACCATCTATGAAAACCCCTCCCCCGGCAACAAAAAGGGCGGCATCTCCACCCTGGAGGACAAGTCCCTGGGCTGCACCCAGAAGTCGGGCAGCGCCCCCGTCACAGGGGTGCTCTCCTACGGCGAGCCCGTCCAAAAGCGGGGGCTCAACCTGCTCAGCGCCCCCGGCAACGACCTGGTGGCCTCCACCGCCCTGGCCGCCTCCGGGGCCCACATCGTGCTGTTCACCACCGGGCGGGGGACGCCCTTCGCCTCCCCGGTGCCCACGGTAAAGATCTCCACCAACTCCGCCCTGGCGGCGAAAAAGGATAACTGGATCGACTTCAACTGCGGCACCCTGGTGGAGGACGGCACCGTAGCCGAGCTGGGGCAGAAGCTGTTCGACTATGTGCTGGAGGTGGCCTCCGGCAGGCAGGTCAAGGCCGAGGAGGCCGGGTTCCACGACATGGCGATTTTCAAGCAGGGTGTTACACTTTAAATTATATTTAGGAAAGCGGGGATCATTTTGAAACTGCTCAACTATCAGACCCTGAAGGAGTCCGGCTGCGAGGGGTATATCCTGGAAAACGCGCCGGAGAAGGTATTGCAGTTCGGCGAGGGCAATTTCCTGCGGGCCTTCGTCAACTACTGGTTCGATGTATCCAACGAGAAGGTGGGCTGGAACGGCAAGTGTGTGCTGGTGCAGCCCATCGCCCCGGGCCTGGCCAAGCTGATCAATGAGCAGGAGGGACTGTACACCCTCTATCTGCGGGGCCGGGAAAACGGCGAGAAGGTAGACCGCAAGCGGGTCATCTCCTCCGTGTCCCGGTGCCTCAACCCCTACGAGCGGGCGGACTTCGACGCCATGATGGAGGTGGCCGTGTCCGACGACCTGGAATATGTGGTGTCCAACACCACCGAGGCGGGCATCGTCTACGACCCCGCCTGCCGGCTGGCCGACACCCCCGCCGCCTCCTTCCCCGGCAAGCTGACCCAGGTGCTGTACAAGCGCTGGCAGGCGGGCAAGGGCGGGCTGGTCATCCTGTCCTGCGAGCTCATCGACAACAACGGCAAGGAGCTGCTCCGCTGCGTCAACCAGTACGTGGACCAGTGGGGACTGGAGGACGGCTTCCGGAAGTACGTCAACGAGGAGTGTACCTTCTGCTCCACCCTGGTGGACCGCATCGTCCCCGGCCGGGTGAAAGACCCCGCCGAGGTGGCCAAAATGGAGGAGGCCAACGGCTACCACGACGAGCTCATCGACGTGGGCGAGATTTTCG
>CAZCFU010000107.1:0-5575 GCA_964498005.1 uncultured Oscillospiraceae bacterium
CCCAGCGGCTGGAGGTGGCCCAGCTTTTGGACGAGGGCCTCATCTATAACGATATCCTCAAGCGCACCGGGGCCTCCAGCGCCACCATCAGCCGGGTGAACCGGGCGCTGCAATACGGCGCGGACGGCTACAAGACCGTGCTGCCGAGGCTGCCCAAATGACGGACGCCTATACCGCGCTGGCCCGGTGCTACGACCGGCTGACCAGCGACGTGGACTACAAAAAATGGGCAGACTACATAGAGCGGCACTTCCGCGGGCTGAAAAGGCCCGTCCGCTCGGTGGTGGAGCTGGGCTGCGGCACAGGGAGCCTCGCCCGTCTGCTGGCCCGACGGGGCTATGCCATGACCGCCGTGGATCTCTCGCCGGATATGCTGTCCATGGCCGACCAGAAGTGCCAGGGGCTGGACGTGCTGTTTCTGTGCCAGGATATGTCCCGGCTCACCCTGGCAGAGCCGGCGGACGCCCTCATCTCCTGTCTGGACAGCGTGAACTACGTCACCCGGCCCGCCGCCCTGCGGCGGACGTTTCAGCGGGTCTATCAAAGCCTGCTCCCCGGCGGGCTGTTCCTCTTTGACGTGAAAACCCCCGCCGCCCTAGAGGGGGCGGACGGCCAGACCTATCTGGACGAGGACGACGACCTGTTCTGCGTCTGGCGGGGGGAGTACAGTCCCCGCCGCCGGGTGTGCGGCTACGGGCTGGATCTGTTCGTCCGGGAAGAGGATGGCAGCTGGAGCCGGGGCGGCGAGTACCATGAGGAGTACGCCTATACCATGGACGAGCTGGACGGCTTCCTGCGGGAGGCGGGCTTCCAAACCATTAAGCTGTACGGCGACAAGACCATGCGCGCGCCCAAGGAGGGGGCCCAGCGGGTCTTTTTCGCCGCGAGAAAGGAATTGTAACGATGGATCAGATCGTTCGCGTCATTGCCAAGGACGCCCCCGTGAAAGCCATGGCCATCTCCGCCCGGGACACGGTGGAGCGCGCCCGGGCCATTCACGACTGCTGGCCGGTGGCCGCCGCCGCACTGGGCCGCCTGCTCATGGCCGCGTCCATGATGGGGGCCGTTATCAAGAAGGAGGACGGCGCCGTCACCCTGCGGATCAAGGGCGGCGGGCCGCTGGGCTCCCTCACCGCCGTATCCGACAGCCACGGCAACGTCCGGGGCTATGTGCAGAACCCCGCCGTGGACGTGCCCCGGAAGGCCAAGGGCAAGCTGGATGTGGGGGCCGCCGTGGGGGCGGACGGGGACTTGACCGTCATCCGGGATTTAGGGCTGAAGGAGCCCTATATCGGCTCGGTACAGCTTGTGGGGGGCGAGATCGCCGAGGACATCGCCGCCTACTTTGTGGAAAGTGAGCAGGTGCCCACCGCCTGCGCCCTGGGGGTGCTGATCGCCCCCGACCAGACCGTCCAGGCCGCGGGGGGCTATCTGATCCAGCTGCTGCCCGGGGCGGACGACGGGGTCATCTCCGCTGTGGAGCGGGGGGTGGCCAAGCTGGGCGCTGTCAGCGCGCGGCTGGACGCGGGCATGGATCCTCTGGATCTGCTGCGGGAGGTGCTGGGCGAGTTCGAGCTGGAGGTGCTGGAGACCGCCCCCGTCGAGTACCGCTGCTACTGCACCCGGGAGCGGGTGTCCCGGGCCCTCATCAGCCTGGGGAAGGACGAGCTGACCTCCCTCATGGAGGAGCAGGGGGGAGCGGAGCTCACCTGCCAGTTCTGCGACAAGGTGTACCGCTTCGACCAGTACGATCTGCAAGCCCTGCTGGACGAGGCAGTAAACAAGTGAAACAACGACCAGAGAGCGCCGGCCTAGCCGGCGCTCTCTTTGTCCTGTTCCATCAGCTCCACCACCGTCCGGGCGTACAGCCGCGCGGCGGTGATGGCCTCCTGGAGGGTATTCCCGTGGGTGCCCACCTCCACCAGGATCGTCCCCGTGGACAGATGCTGGTTGAACCGGGTGGGCCGCAGCACCAGGGGCCGGGCCAGCGTGGCCCACTTGTTGGCCAGCGCCGACTGGATCCTCAGCGCCAGCGCCAGGTTTACCTTCCAGTTGGGGTGGACCTGCCCGGTGGCGTCGCTGCCCATCACCATCATCACCTGGGCGCAGTTGTCCACCGTCCCCGCCACCGCCTTGTAAATGGTGCCGTCGGTGGCCACCAGCGCGTCCCGGTGGACGTCCAGCAGCAGCACCAGGGAGGGATACTTCTCCAGATTGGCCGCCACCCCCTCCACCGAGCGGATGTAGGCGTCGTTGTAGCTGGGGTAGTCGTACAGCGTGGTGTCGTGGATCACGCCGATGCCCGCCGCCTCGAACACCGCCTTCATCTCCTCCCCCACCCGGACCATGTTTTTGTCCGTGTCCAGGGTGCGGTGGTCGCCGCTGGGCTCATACACGTCGGTGCCGTCCATTTCGTAGGACTCGGTGGCGTGGGAGTGGTAAATGAGCACCTTCGGCCCGTCCCCCTCTGCGGACAGCTGGGGGGCGTTTTCCAGCAGGGCAGGGATATCGATCGCGTAGTCGGTATGATTATAGATGGACACGTTCCCCGATGTGATGTACTTGCTGGAGCTGCCCGCCACCATGGTCTTGGGGATGATGCCGTCCGGCGCGGTGGTGGTGATGGGAAGCTCGGTCTCCTCGTCCTCGCCCGTGGGATCCAGCTCGGCGATGTCCAGGCTCTCCCTGGCCGGGGGATCGGTGGGGGCAGATTCCTGAGGGGGCAGCGTGCCCCCCAGCAGGGAGGACTGGGCCAGCACCAGCCTGTCCCAGCGGGACAGCCCGTCCCCCGTCTGCTCCACCAGCCCCAGCTCCGCCGACAGCAGGGTGATGGATACCTGGGCGTCGCCCGCCAGCTCCCAGAGCTGTTCCAGGGCGGCGGCGGGATCGCCCACCAGCCATAAAAGCCACGCCGCCAGGGCGGCCATCAGCGCCGCCGCCCCCGCCCGCAGGCCCCGGGCCAGCGGCCTACTTGTCCTTTTCTTTCGCATTGCGCTCACCTCCCTGCATTGTATGCGCCACCCGGCCAGATCAGAACCGGGGGCGATTCCCTCTTGACAGGGCGGGTATCCTGAGTTATACTAAGTGGGAAAAGTTGCACTAATAGGAGGAGCCAAAATGAAGATGAAAATACCCCAGGATAAGTTTTTGAGCACCGTCCGGGTGGGGGACAAGGGCCAGATCGTCATCCCCAAGGAAGTGCGGGAGATGTTCGAGATCGAGCCGGGGGACAACCTGATGCTGCTGGCGGACAAGGATCGCGGCATTGCCATCGTGGCCTTCGACGGGATGATGGATTTTATGAATGAGGCCACCCGGCAGGCCATGGGCCAGAAGGAGAACGAACAATGAACGCGATACAGATCATGGGCCTGACCAAGGAATACGGGGGCCGCAGGGTGGTGGACCGGCTGGAGCTGTCCGTTCCGGCGGGGGAGCTGTTTGCCCTGCTGGGGGTCAACGGGGCGGGCAAGTCCACCACCATCAAGATGCTGTCCTGCCTCACCGTTCCCACCGAGGGGGACGCTCAGCTTATGGGACACAGCGTCCGCACCCAGGCCCACCAGGCCAAGGAGGTTTTGGCCGCCTCTCCCCAGGAGACGGCGGTGGCCCCGGGGCTCACCGTGGCGGAAAATTTGGAGCTGATGGCGGGCATCTATGGCCGCCCCAGGGAGCGGGTGACCCAAGTGATGGAGCAGCTCGGCCTGGGCCAGTGGGCGAAGCAGCGGGCCAAGACCCTGTCCGGCGGCTGGCAGCGGCGGCTGTCCATTGCCATGGCGCTGGTGTCCCAGCCGGAGGTGCTGTTCCTGGACGAGCCGACTTTGGGTTTGGATGTGCTGGCCCGGCGGGAGCTGTGGGGCGTCATCCGGGGGCTGAAAGGGTACACCACCATCATTCTGACCACCCATTACCTGGAGGAGGCGGAGTCTTTGGCCGACCGCGTCGGCATCATGAACGCGGGCCGCCTCCGGGCCGTGGGGACGGCGGCAGAGCTGAAGGCCCTGGCGGGCTGTGAAAATTTTGAGGACGCTTTTGTAGCGCTGGCGGGCGAGGAGGCCGTGTCATGAGAGTGAGAGCGTTTGCGAGACGAAACATGAAGGAGCTGTTCCGGGATCCGCTGACCCTGTTCTTCGGGCTGGGCTTCCCCCTGGCGCTCCTGCTGATGATGACCTTCATCCAGCGCAATATCCCGGTGCACATCTTTGAGATGAACACCCTGGCCCCGGGCATTGCCTCCTTTGGGCTGACCTTTCTGGCGCTGTTCTCCGGGCTGTTGATCGCCAAAGACCGCTCCACCTCCTTCCTGGCCCGGCTGGCGGCGTCCCCCATGACGGCGGCGGATTTCCTGCTGGGCTACCTGCTGCCCCTGCTGCCCATGGCGGTGGGGCAGAGCGTCATCTGCCTGGCGGCGGCGGTGGCCCTGGGCCTGCCCCTGAGCTGGAACCTGCTGGCGGTGGTGGCCGCCCTCATCCCGTCGGCCCTGCTGTTCATCGCTTTGGGCCTGCTGTGCGGCACGCTGTTCAACGACAAGCAGGTGGGCGGCGTGTGCGGGGCCCTTCTCACCAACGTCACCGCCTGGTTGGCGGGCATCTGGTTCGACCTGTCCCTGGTGGGTGGGGCCTTCAAAACCGTGGCCTATTTTCTGCCTTTTGTCCATGGGGCGGACGGGGCCAAGGCCGCCCTGGCCGGGGACTGGGCCGCCCTGCCCGGACATCTGCTGTGGGTGTCGGCGTGGGCGGCGGCGGTGCTGGCGCTGGCCATCGTTTTGTTCCGGGGCCGTCTGGTGGAGCGGTGAGGCGCTCTTCCTTCCGACAAAAACAGTGGACATTCAGGGTTGAAATTTGGCATCCACTGTGGTAAAGTATGGTCATCACTAAAGAAGCGCTGGAGCGGTCCGCGCGGGGCCGGTTCAGTCCTTTTGAGGAAAGGTGAGATCATCATGGGTTTCTTTGGAATGCAGAAAACTGAGCCCCGGGTAGAGGTTCCGGCGCTTCCGAAAGAGGAGCCGGTGAGCGCTCCCGCCCCTGTGCGGGCCGGAAGCACGGTCATTGCCCAGGGCATTACTGTCACCGGTACGGTTCAAGGTGAGGGCGTGGTCCAGGTCGAGGGCGTGGTCGAGGGTGAGTTCAAGCTGACCGGCGCGGTGATTGTGGCGGAGTCCGGGTTGATCCGCGGCCCCATCACGGCGGACGTGGTTCGGGTGGCCGGCCGGATCGAGGGCAGCGTCTATGCCCGGGAGCATATGCGCCTGGAGCCCACCGGCAGCCTGGATGGGGACGTGACCACCGCCTCGCTGGTGGTGGAGGACGGCGGCAGCCTCAACGGACGGTGCACCATGCTCAAGCCCCCCACGCCCGAGCCGGAGCTGGAAGGGTTCAAGGGCCCTGCCGCCCTGGAATTCGGGCCGGAATTTGAGCTGGAAGAGGAAATGTAAAAAAGATCCCCCGCCGGATATTCCGGCGGGGGATCTTTTTATTTTAGATACCTTGCCATAACATAGCGTCCGCAACCTTCAGGAATCCGGCGATGTTGGCGCCGGCCTGGATGTTGCCCTTCATGCCGTACTTCTCGGCGG
>CAZCFU010000108.1:0-5556 GCA_964498005.1 uncultured Oscillospiraceae bacterium
CTTCTCGTGCTTTTTGCGCTGGGCCCTGGCCCCGGCGGACACCTCGGTGATTTCCTGGGTGATGGCCGACTGCCGGACCCGGTTGAATTCCAGGGACAGCTCGCCCAGCAGCTTTTCCGCGTTCTGGTTGGCGCTGTCCATGGCGGTCATGCGGGCCTGCTGCTCGCAGCAGAAGCTGGCGATCAGCGCGCTGTAGATGAAGCCGGAGACGTAGCTGGGCATCATGCTGTCCAGCACCGAGTTCACATTGGGCAGGAATTCGAATTGGGACGTCACCGGTGATTCGGTGAGGGCCGTGTCGGCGAAATAGGTGCGGTGGAAGGGCAGCACCCGGGTGCATTTGGCCTCAAAGGACATCCCGTTTGCCATGTCGGTGTAAACCACGAAGATCTTCTCCAGCTCATGCCGTTGAAACCCATCCAGCAGCAGCGCGCTGATCTCCCGCGCCCGGGCCATAGTGGGGTTTTGGGCGGTGTAGAGGAAGCTGTGCTCGATGGGGATGCTGTGGGAGGCGAAGAACCGCCGCCCGTACTCGCCCACCACGAACAGCTTGGTGTCCGGATGCTGCTCCAGCAGCTTCAGGGCCTCCTTGATGGCGTTCTGGTTGTAGGCCCCGGCCAGTCCCTTGTCGGCGGTGATGACCAGGCAGCCGTACGCGCCGTTCAGGGGGGGCTCCCCATCGGCAGGGTAGAAGTAGGGGCTGTCCACGTCCTTCACCGTGCGGAAGATGCGCTTGATCTCCCGGCGCAGGGCCTCGAAATAGGGCCGGGTGTTGTCCAGCTCCTGCCGGGCTTTTCGCAGCTTGGTGGAGGCGATGAGGTACATGGCGTTGGTGATCTTTTTCGTCTCCTGGACGCTCTCGATGTGGGTCTTGATCTCCTTCGTCCCGGCCATGTCAGTCCTCCCGCGCTCCGCCGTCCTGGAACCGCTTCAGGTATTCCCGGGCAAGGCTCAGGATCCGCGCCCGGTCGTCCTCGGACAGCCGCCCGGTCTGGTCGATACGGGCGCACAGATCCGGGGCCTCCTCCTCGAAAGCGGCCAGCAGTCCGGCGCGGAAGCCGTCCATTTTCGCCAGCGGCACGTCCTGCATCACGTGATCCATGGCGGAAACAAGCGCGATGACCTGCTGGTGCTGGCTCAGGGGATCGTACTGCGGCTGGCGCAGCAGGCGCATGAGCCCCTGGCCGTAGGCCAGCTGGCGCTTGGTGGCGTCGTCCAGGTCGCTGGAGAACTGGGTGAACACCTCCATCTCCCGGTACTGGGCCAACTCCAGCCGGATGGCCCCGGCGGCGGACTTCATGGCCTTTGTCTGGGCGTCGCCGCCCACGCGGGACACGGACAGGCCCACGTTGACGGCGGGCCGCTGGCCGGAGAAGAACAGCTCACTTTCCAGGAAGATCTGGCCGTCGGTGATGGAGATGATGTTGGTGGGGATATAGGCGGACACGTCCCCCGCCTGGGTCTCCACGATGGGCAGGGCGGTCATGCTGCCGCCCCCCAGCTCTTCGCTGAGGTGGGCGGAGCGCTCCAGTAGCCGGGAGTGGAGGTAGAACACGTCGCCGGGGAAGGCCTCGCGGCCCGGGGAGCGCTCCAGCAGCAGGCTGAGCGCCCGGTAGGCGATGGCGTGCTTGCTGAGATCGTCGTACACAATAAGCACATCCCGGCCCTGATACATGAAATACTCGCCCAGGGCGCACCCGGCGTAGGGGGCGATATACTGCAAAGCGGCGGAGGCGCCGGCAGGGGCGGTGACGATGGTGGTGTACTCCATGGCGCCCCGGCGGGCCAGGTTGTCCGCCAGCTGCGCCACTGAGCTGGTTTTCTGCCCGATGGCCACGTAGACGCACACCACGTCCTTGCCCTTCTGGTTGAGGATGGTGTCCAGGGCGATGGCGGTCTTGCCGGTCTGGCGGTCGCCGATGATGAGTTCCCGCTGGCCCCGGCCGATGGGGAACATGGAGTCGATGGCCAGCAGACCCGTCTCCATGGGGGTGTTCACCGGCTGGCGATCCAGGATACCGGGCGCGGGGGTCTCAATGGGTCGGTAGCCTTCCGGCTCGATGGAGCCCTTGCCGTCCACGGGCAGGCCCAGGGCGTCCACCACCCGGCCCAGGTATTCCTCGCCCACGGGCATACCGGCGGTTTTCAAGGTGCGGCGAACCATGCTGCCCGCGCTGATCTCCTCGCCGTCGCCGAACAGGATGCAGCTCAGCCCGCCCGGGCGCAGATCCTGCACCATGCCCTTCACCCCGGAGGAGAACACCAGGATCTCCCCATATTGGGCGTGGGCCAGACCGTTCACGGTGGCGATGTCGCCGTCCACGGTGAGCACCTCGCCGATCTCCTCAGGGGCGGGGACGGGCTCCCACTGCTCCACCGCCTGACGGATCAGGGGTACGATATCGTTTTCTCCGGGCTGGATATTGCGCAGATAGTCCTGAAACTGCCGCGCCCGGCCGTCCAGGGTCCAGTCGTACACGTCGGAGCCCACCTGGAGGCGGAAGCCGTTCTGGAGGGTCTCGTCCTGCTCCCAGCGGAGGGGGACCTTCCGCTTGTAGGTGCGGGTGAGGAACTGGTCAAAGCGCTGGAGCTGTGCCTCGGTGGGCTGGTTGGCGCTGCGCAGCTGGGCGGTCAGGCGGCTTCTAGCGGCCCTCATGCGCCCCGCCTCCCTCCGTCAGCTCCAGAAACTGGTCAAAGATGTCGGCCCCGGGTTGGGCGGCCAGCTTTTTCGCCGCCTGGGCGGCCAGCTCCCGCATCTCCTTCTGGGACTCCCGCAGGGCCCGCTCCCGGCTCTGCTCCGCCTCGGCATGGGCCTTGGCGATGATGTGCCGCGCCTGCGCCTGTGCCTGCTCCACCTGTTCCTGAGCGGCCTGGGCGGCGGCCTGCTGGGCCTGTAAGCGCTCCTTGCGGATCTCCTCGTCGGCGCCGTCCAGCTTGACCTGGCAGTCGGCACGGAGCTGCTCCGCCTGGGCCAGCTTGTCCGCGGCCTGTTGATCCAGCTCCTGATAGTGGGCCTCGCGCTTTTGTATAAACTGCGATACCGGCTTGAACAGGAGGAAGTACAGCCCTCCCGTCAGGATGGCCAGGTTCATCCAGTGCAGCAAAATCTGCTGCAAGTTAATATTCAGAGGCATGATGATGACCTCCCCAATGTTACAGTACGAAGATGATCAGGATGACCACCAGCAGGGCGTAGATGATGGCCGTCTCAATGAACACCAGGCCCAGCATCAGGGTGGTGCGCACCTTGCCCTCCGCCTCGGGCTGGCGGGCAATGCTCTCGGTGGACTTGGCGGTGGCAAGGCCCATAGCCACCGCGCCGCCGGCGGCGGCCAGGCCCACGGCGATGCCCGCGGCGATGGCCTTGGAGCCGATGGAGCTGCCCTCCTGAGTCTGGGCGGCGGGCTCAGAGGCGTCGGGGGCCTCGGCGGCAAAGGCAGGGGCGGTGAGGGCCAGGGCGAGCAGCATGACCCCGGCCAGGGCGACGATCTTTTTCAGCAGCTTATTCATGGATAATGACCTCCATTATATTTTTAATGTAGCTCAGGCGTTTTCTGCCTGGAGTTTTTCTTTTTTGGCCTTTTCGTGAGAAGGCTCAGACACCTCGCCGTAGTACAGCGCCACCAGCATGGTGAGCACGTAGGTCTGGATCAGGGCGTGGAGCAGGGTGAACAGCACCCCAACGATGACCGGCAGGATAAAGCTGAGGCTTACATAGTAGTAGACCAGCTCCGTCACCAGCAGGCCGCTGAGCAGCGCGCCGAACAGGCGGAAGCTCATGGATATGGGCAGAGAGAACTCCTTCAGGGCCTTCAGCACGCCCTTGGGGCCATGCTCTGCCACAGCGCCGGAGACGATGACCAGGTAGGACAGGGTGCCCATCGCGATGGCGGCGTTCACGTCGGACAGCGGGGCGGGCAGGGTAATGGGGTGTCCGTGGACGGTAATGGCCTGGAGCCCCAGCAGCTCAAACAGCGTCCCTATAAAGATATAGGCCCCGGCGGAGAAGATGTAGGCCCCCAGGAAGCGGTTCCGGTGGGGGCTGTTCCCCCTGGCCATGCCGCCGAACAAGCCCACCGCCTCCTCCAGCACCAGCTGGAGCTTTCCCGGCTGGAGCTTGAGGCGGGGAATGGCGAATATTCGGATCAGCGCGGCGGCGATCAGCAGGATGGCCGTCACCAGGAAGGCGGAGATCATCCCCGGGTTGACCGTGGTCAGGCCGAACAGGCTGATCTGACCCGTATTGTGGAGCACCGCGTCCCGCATGGCCTCCTGGACGGTCTCTGATTGGCCGGGTGAGCCCGCCAGCAGCGCGGCGATGAACAACAGCGCCACGACCGCCAGCCAGATCGCCAGGCCCTTTTTGTGTTGCTTCATCTAAGCATTCCTTCTTTCGAGCAGTTGGTGTGTTCCGCCGAAATTAGGCGGCAGCGCCCATATTATACACCTGCTTTTTGGGAATGTCCACCCTTTGGCTATATCCAAAACTGTTCTGCCGCTTCGTGAAAACATCCTATTCTCAGGAAAACCTGGAGATATGTTTCGGTCAAAATTTACAAAAAGCGTGGACAGGGACGCTGAAATATGCTAAAATAATTTTCGACAGTGAAATAGAAGATTTTTTCGTATCGGGCGGTAGCCGGAGCGGCGGGGCGCCGGCACATTGTTAGGCCGCCAACTTTCGGTATGTAAACGCTTGCGTTGTCTAATATCCACAAAAATCCAGGAGAAATCTATCTATTTTTACAACTTGCGCTGGAAGAGTGTTTGATGTATTCTTAAATTAATTAATTTTAAAGAGTAGTACAAGGGGTATACCCCTTGTCTGCCGCCATCCGGCGGCAGACGACACCGCCGCTCAATGCAAAAGGCGGGCCGTTTCAGCCCGCGTTTGGAAAAGAAAGGAAGGGTCAAATATGCCGCTCGTCCCAATGAAAGCCATCTTAGACGCCACCGAGAAGTACAACTATGCCCAAGGCGCGTTCAATGTGAACGCCGTGTGCCAAGCCAAGGCTGTCATCGAAGTCCATGAGATGTTCCGCTCCGCCGCCATTTTGCAGGGGGCGGATCTGGCGAACGCTTTCATGGGCGGACGCACCGATTTTGCCAACGGCACCCTGGAGGATAAGAAGAAGGGCGCGCTGAACATCGCCAACGCGGTGAAGAAGTACGCCGAGAACAGCCCTATCCCGGTGGCCCTCCACCTGGATCACGGCAAGAATATGGAGTCCTGCGTGGCGGCTATCGCCGGGGGCTACACCTCCGTCATGATCGACGGCTCGTCCCTGCCCTTTGACGAAAACGTGGAGCTGACCCGCGAGGTGGTCAAGTACGCCCACGAGCGGGGCGTCACCGTGGAGGGCGAGCTGGGGGTCCTGGCGGGCGTGGAGGACCACGTCTTCGCCGCCAATTCCACCTACACCAACCCCATGGACGCGGTGAAGTTCTTCCGGCAGACCGGCGTGGACGCCCTGGCCATCAGCTACGGCACCAAGCACGGCGCCAACAAGGGCAAGGACACCGTCATCCGCAAGGAGATCGCCATCGCCACCAAGG
>CAZCFU010000109.1:0-5530 GCA_964498005.1 uncultured Oscillospiraceae bacterium
CGGCTGCGGAAATATTTCCCGGACGTGATGATGACGCCCCGCGAAATCGAGGAAAGCATCTACGACGCCCTGGAGGAACGCCGCCAGCGCCAGCAGAAGGAAAAGGAAAAGCTGACGATCTTCCCCAAGCGGGGGCCGAAGCGTTAAATGGCAGAGTTCATCGCCAATATTGCCAACCTGGGCAAATACAGTGCCGGGGTGCTGGTCGATACCACGCTTTCTTTTCCCACCACCAAAGAGCAGGTGCAGGCCGCTCTGCGTGAAATTGGCGTGGACGGCCTGAGATACCAGGAAATCATCATCCTGGAATACTCCATTGGCGTCAAAGGCGTGGCGCGGGTGCTGGGCGAATTTGCCCACCTGGACGAGCTGAACTACCTTGCCAGCCGGCTGGACGGCCTCGACCTGGAGGAACGGGTGAAGTTTGCCGCCGCCGTAGAACATGGGGAGTACGCCGACAGTCTGGAGGATTTAATCAACCTCACCTATAACCTGGATCGCTGCGAGATTTACCCCGTCCAGAACGCGGAAGAATACGGGCGCTGGCTGATCGACGAACTGAGAGCCATTGAGCTCCCGGAGGAAGCCTTGAATTATTTCAATTATGAATCCTACGGGGAGGACACCGCCATCAACGAGGGCGGCACCTTCACGGTCCAGGGCTATATGCTCACCGGGCCCGACCCCTTCCAGAAAGTCTATGACGGCCAGCACGTCCCGGAACAGTATAAGGTGTTTCAATATCCTATCCAGCAGAAAATCACTGTGCCCCGTTCTATGAAGGGCCGGAACACCCCCGGCCCCAAGCGCCTATGAGGGCGCTTTTTTTATGCAAAATTTTCAAGAAAAGGAGCTGACCATTTGAATGTTTTAGTAGTCGAGCCGGGGATGGCCCCCTATGAGAAGGAGATCAACGGCTTAAAGGAAATGCAGGCCACCGTGGGCGGCCTGATCACCGCCAGCTATCCCTACGAGGAACCCATCGCAATCGTCAGCAATGACGAGAGCATCCTTGAGGGTATGCCGTTCAACCGCAGCATTGAGGGCGGCTACGGCGGCATCTTCGGCCCGTTCTTTGTCTGTGGACTGAGTGAGGACAGCTTTTGTTCCCTCACCCCGGAGCAAATGGAGCATTTCAAGAAGAAATTTCACCAAGCGGAAATCCTGGTGGGTGCTCGCGGCAATGAAGCTATCACGCTGAAAGTGGAGCCCCGCCCGCACACCCAGCCAGACCAGCCTAAGCACCCGCCCAAGACGCCGGGGCGGTAAACCATGCCGCCCGTATCAGACGAACGGCTGGCGGAACTGACAGACCGGCTGGAGAATGGAATCAAGGAACTCTATGCCAGTGGGCGGTATGCCGAATATCTGGCTGCTATGTCCAAATTCCACCAATACAGCTACAAAAACGCGCTGCTGATCGTGCTTCAATGCCCCACCGCTACCCACGTTGCGGGGTACAAGGTTTGGAAAGAGGAATTTGAGCGGCAGGTGAAGCGGGGCGAGCATGGAATCCTGATTTTTGCCCCAAGCCAGCGCAAGCGAGCTGCCATGGTGGAGAAAAAGGACCCGTCAACAGGCCAAACACTGTACGGCCCGGACGGAAAGCCCTTGATGGAACCGGGCTTTGCCGTTGCGACACACTTCGTCCCCGTCTATGTCTTTGACGTGAGCCAGACCGAGGGGAAAGAACTACCCAGCATCGTCGTTTCCGAGCTTTCCGGGGATGTAAAAGACTTTGAGGGCATATCCACCCGCTTATCCGCCGTATCCCCGCTGCCCATTATATTTGGGCCGATCCCAGGGACGGCAAAAGGCTACGCCAGCCATATGGAGGGCCGAATCGTAGTAAAACCAGACATGAGCCAGGTGCAGACCCTCAAAACCATGATCCATGAAGTTGCCCATGGTAAGCTCCACGTCCCGGACCTTTTGGCAGACCACCCCAAGCAACGGCATGAGAAGGAAGTGGAGGCCGAGAGCGTGGCCTATGTGGTGTGCCAGCACTTCGGCATTGACACGTCGGACTATTCCTTTGGTTATGTGGCAGGGTGGAGCCGGGGCCGGGAATTGAGTGAGCTGAAAGCGTCCCTGGACATCATCCACACCACCGCCGCAGAAATCATCGACGCCATCCAACCACCACCCCAGCGGAGCCAGGAACAGGAATTAACCCAGGCCCCACAGAAGGGCCGTCAGCGCAAACCCAAAAAAGCAAAACGAAAGTGAGGCAATTACATGGAAAATCCCAACACCACCCCGGAGCGCATGAGGGAAATTGAAATCTTTGGCGTTCCCGCCCTGTTCAGCAAAAATCAGATCCCGGAGGACAATATTTATCCGGGTATGTCCCTGTACGAGCTCCAGGGGCAGGATGGCCGGTTCATGGGCGCTGTGCTTACCCCCGTTCCGATCCCCGTTCTGGCGGACGGCCCCCGCGACCTGAAGCCGGGCGACCTTATCATGGACACCAGGGCTGGGTACTACACCCCCTCCGAGTTCGAGGAAAAGTATCTCTCCCCTGACTATGACGACGGGGCCAGGGCGGAGCGGTATGGAAAAGAAAACTGACATCATCCCCTTTTTGGAAGGGATCGTGGCGGAAAACACAAAAACCTACCAGGACGACCTCATCATGGATGTGGGGCAGCTAAGCGCCGCCATGCTGGACCCTGTGCCGGAAAACCGCGTTTTCCTCTGGATGAGCCGCCCTTGCGGGACGTGGTGTTTTCGGGAAAGGGAAGTATACCTCCGGGACACCGAGGCGCATAACACCTGGACCCACCCGGACTACATCGCGCAGGCCGACAAAATCAAGGCGTTCCGTATCACAGTATTCCCCGGAGAACCAGCACCAGGAAATCTTGTATTGGGCAAAGTCCAATCGCTGAACTATGGGGAGCAGGTGGAGCGTGTGAAGCGGCTGGCCCTCCCCATCCATCAGGTGACGCTCAGCTTTGAGCATGGGGAAACCCGCACTATGCCCTATGCGGATTACACCAGCCAATTTTTTGAACTGACACGCCGCTTTGGAGAAATCGAGGTCGTCCACTATCAGCCAGAGCTTGAGGGGGAGCTTTCCGCGCTGCTCTACATGGAGCGTCACCCCCCGAAACAACGATCCCGCCGCCCTAAGAAGCCCACGCCCCGGTAGCCCTGCCAAGACAGCGCCGCTTGCGGCGCTGTCCCAGCAAGTATGTCATTTGGTAGCACAAATGACCCTTGTTAGGGGGAAAATCCCCCTAATACCCCCACGAAATGCGTCTCACCATGAGACGCAAAACGAATAATAGGCGGCACACCAAAATGCGTCTCATGGTGAGACGCAAAACCCAGCACGGTTATGCGCGGCCGTCATTTTCGCCCCTCTAAAAATAAATCTCATGGTGAGACGCAATTTTTAAGAAAGGATGGTGCCATGCGAAAAAGGAACCGTCATGTAAGTGTCTGGATGAACGAACAGGAATATCGCCACTTGAAACGGCAGGCGGAAGTCGCGGGCATGGGGATGGACCCATTTATCCGCAGCCTTGTTTTGGGCATCCAGCTCCGCCCACGTCCACCCGACACATACGCCGCCCTGCTCCGGGAGCTGTCCGCTATCGGCAATAACGTGAACCAGATCGCCCACAACACCAATGCCAGCAAAGCGGCGTCACAGGCCGAAATTGACGAGGCGGTGAAGCTGGTCCGGCAGGCGTGGCGGCTGGTAAAGGACACGCTGTAATGGCCTACGATAAAATCATCCCCATACAGCGGCGGCTGGACCATTGCGTGGACTACGCGCTGAACGAGGAAAAAACCAGCCTGGAAAATGTTCTGCCCTATACGGAGAATCCAGCCAAGCCCCACCAGCTCGTCACCGGGATCAACTGTGACCCGGACTGTGCCTACAAAGATATGCAGGCAACCAAGCGCCGCTGGGACAAGAAGGGCGGCATACTGGGCTATCACATCATCCACTCCTACGCCCCCGGCGAGACTACCCCGGAACAGGCCCACGCCGCCGGGGTGGAGTTCGCCAGCCGTCTGCTGGGGGAGCGGTATGAAGCGGTGGTAAGCACCCACATAGACCGGGAGCATTTACATTGCCATATCGTTTTTAATTCCGTTTCTTTTTTAGACGGCAAGAAATATCGGAGCGATTTTGAAAGCTACTTTGGCACATTGCGGAACACCTCAAACGAGGTCAGCCGGGAGTTCGGCTTATCCGTCATTGAGCCGGAGGGCCACGGCAAGCACTATGCCCAATGGGACGCGGAGCGCACAGGCAGGGGAGACATATCCCGTTTTGTCCGGCAGGACATCGACGCTGCCATCCGGGAGAGCTTTACCTTTGAGAGTTTTTTGGCCGTCCTTCGGCGGCAAGGCTATACAGTGAAGTACGGCCCCAAGGTGAAGCATACCGCCGTCACCCCACCAGGAGGCGGACGGGCTTTCCGGCTGAACAGCCTGGGGGATGGCTACACCGAGGCCGACATCCGTGCGCGGCTGGCTATGGTCCGAAAGGGGACGCCCCCGCCGCTGCCTCCGCCCCCGCCCATACGCCCACGGCGATACACCGTTCGGCGGGGCAGTTTCCGGCAGACGCCCCGGAAAAAGCTCCACGGTTTCCAGGCCCTCTATGTGTACTATTTGTACCTGCTGGGCGGGCCCAGGCCAAAGAGACGCCGCCCTGTTCCGTTTTCTGTTCGGGCAGATGTGATGAAGCTGCGCCAATACCAGCGGCAGTACCAGCTTTTGCGGAAATACCGCATTGATACCGATTTCCAGCTTACCACATTAGAGGAGGCACTTCAAGCCCAAATCGACGCCCTGGTGGATCAGCGCTGGGAACTTTACGGCAGAAAACGGGAAGGTGAGGACGTAGAGGCGGCAATCGCCGCTATCGGCGCCGACCTCCGGCAGCTTCGCCGGGAGCTGAAAACCTGTGGACGCATTGAAGCGAATATTCTCCGCATCCGGGGGCAGCTCCAGCTTGACCATGAGCAGGAAAGACAGCACCAGACCCATCAGGAGCGGGACCGTACCCATGGACCTGCCCGGTAAAAATCCAACAGTGAAAGGAAGGTGATCCATATGGACGTGAGCGCCGAAGCCGCCGATCTGGTGGTAAAGGAGGGCATCCAGGCTACCGAGAGCGCGGTGAAGCTGGCAGGCTCCGCGCTGAAAAATGTGGCGGCGCTGCTGCTGGCCTTGAAGCGGCAGGACAATAAGGTGGTGGGCCAGACCAACGCCAAGCGGCTGGCCCGCGACCCGGCCCCCGCCGTCGTCATTCCGTTGAAGCGGGAGGACATGGGCCAGTTCAAGAAGCTGGCGAAAGAGTACGGGATTCTGTACTTCATTGCCCAAAAGAAGGGTAGTACGGCGGGATATGTGAATGTGGTTTCCAATCAGAACTACGCCGCCCAGCTTAACGCTGTGATGGAGGCCATGGCCTACCCCATCCCCGAAAAGGCCAAGGGGGAAGAAGCGCCAAAAAAAGCGGCGTCCCGTACTCAACCAGAGAAGTCCTCGCCAGAGCGCGGGA